>JBHOQZ010000371.1:0-4155 GCA_042408635.1 Chloroflexota bacterium | reverse complement strand
GCTCAATGTGAAGGAACTGGCCGACCTGCTCGGCGTCGGTGCCAACCAGGTGATCAAGGCGCTGATGAACAGCGGCGTCTTCGCGACGCTCAACCAGGTCGTCGACTACGACACCGCCGCCATCGTGGCGAGTGAGCTGGGGATCGAGACGACCGAGCGAGCGCCCGAGGTGGTCGAGGCAGCGCCGCCCGGCCTCGAACAGTATGACTGGCGCAAGGTGCTCCCGGGCGAGGAGGATCAGGCGACCGAGCGCCCGCCGGTGGTGACGATCATGGGCCACGTCGACCACGGCAAGACGAGCTTGCTCGACGCGATCCGCCAGGCGAACGTGACCGCGGGCGAGGCCGGGGGCATCACCCAGCACATCGGTGCCTATCAGACCGAAATCGACGGCCGCAAGGTGACCTTCCTGGACACACCGGGCCACGAGGCGTTCACGGCGATGCGCGCGCGCGGCGCCCAGGCGACCGACATCGCGGTGATCGTGGTGGCGGCCGACGACGGCATGATGCCGCAGACGCAGGAGGCGATCGACCACGCGCGCGCGGCGGGAGTGCCGATCGTCGTGGCGGTCAACAAGATGGACCGGCCCGACGCCAACCCGGACCGTGTGATGACGCAGCTCTCGGAGATCGGCGTCGTGCCGGAAGCCTGGGGCGGCGATGTGCCGTTCGTGCCGGTCTCGGCGCGCACCCGGCAGGGTATCGACGACCTGCTCGCCAACATCCTGGTGGTCGCCGAGGTGCAGGAGCTGCGGGCCAACCCGCACCGGCCGGCGCTGGGCGTGGTGGTGGAGGCCCGGCTCGACAAGGCGCGCGGCCCAATGGCCACGATCCTGGTCCAGCAGGGCACGCTGCGCCGCAACGACTTCGTCGTCGCTGGCGGCGCCTACGGGCGCGTACGGGCGATGTTCAACGAGGACGGCAAGCCGATGCGCGAGGCCGGACCGGCCACCCCGGTCCAGATCCTCGGCCTCGACACCGTGCCCAATGCCGGCGATCGCGCCCAGGTGATGCCGGACGAGAAGGCGGCGCGCGATCTGGCGCTGCGGCACCAGCAGACGGCACAGGCCGAGGCGCAGTCGCAGCGGGCGGCCTCGCTCGACGAACTGTTCGCGCAGATCCAGGCCGGTGCGGTCAGGGATCTCAACCTGATCCTCAAGGCGGACGTGAGCGGGTCGCTGGAACCGATCCGCGACCAGCTCCTGCGGCTGTCGAACGAGGAGGTCAAGGTGAAGGTGCTCCACGAGGGCACCGGCGCTGTGACCGAGTCGGATGTGCAGCTTGCCCAGGCCTCGAAGGGGATCATTATCGGCTTCAACGTGCGCGTCGAGCCCGGCGCTGAGCGCCTGGCCGAGCTCAACCACGTCGAGATCAGGCTCTACGACATCATCTACAAGCTGATCGAGGACGTGCAGAAGGCGCTCCAGGGCATGCTCGCCCCGACGTTCCGTGACGTGGTCGAGGGCCACGCCGAGGTACGCGCGATCTTCAAGGTCGGCCGCACAGGCGTGATCGCCGGCGGGTACGTGCTTGACGGTAAGATCTCGCGCAACGCCACCATCCGGGTGCTGCGCAACCGCCAGCCCGTCTGGGAGGGCAAGATCGAGAGCCTGCGCCGGGGCAAGGACGACGTGCGCGAGGTGCTGACCGGCTTCGAGTTCGGCCTCAAGGCCGATGGCTGGAACGGCTTCGAAGAGGGCGACATCGTCGAGGCCGTGGTTCAGGAACAGGTGAGCTGAGACCATGCGCGGCGGTGGTGGCAAGCGGAGGGTGGAGCGCATCAACCACCTGATCCGCGATGAGCTGAGCGAGATGCTTCGGCGCGAGCTGAACGATCCGCGCATCGCCGGCCTGGTCTCGATCACCGAGGTCGAGACGACCAACGACCTCTCGCTCGCCAAGGTCTTCGTGAGCGTGCTCGGCGAGCCGGCGGAGCGTGAGGCGACGTTGCGGACCCTGACGCACGCCGCCGGCTTCTTCCGGTCGCTGCTCGCCGAGCGGCTGCCGACGCGGACCGTGCCGCAGCTCGACTTCCGCCTCGACGACTCGATCGAGCGCGGCGACCGTATCCTGCGGCTGATGCGGGAGGTGCAGTCGTCGTGACCGGCGTGCCCCACCGAGACCCTGACGGGCTCCCCGTGAGCGGAGCCGGCGGGGAGACGTGCGCCCCGTCTGCTATGCCGCCGACGGGGCCGCTGTCGTTTCCCGGTTGGGGTGCCCCACCCGATGGACCGCCCGGCGCGCTGGCCCGAGCCTACCAGCGCGCCGCCGAGCTAATCCTCGGCGCCCGCTGCGTCGCCCTGGGTTGCCATGAGCAGCCAGACGGGGACGCCGTCGGCTCGCTCCTGGCGTTGGCGCTGACGCTCGACCGGCTCGGCATCGAGCGCCTCGCCTACGTGCCCGATCCTGTGCCCGACAACCTGCTCTTTCTGCCTACGCTCGATTCGTTGCGGCCGTCCGAGCCGCTGCCGGCCCACGTCGACCTCTTCATCGCGGTCGACGTTAACGAGGTGGCGCGCCTGGGCAGCCTCGCGGCGGCCAACCCCGACCTGTTGCGCCTGCCGATCGTGAACCTCGATCACCACGTGACCAACACCGGCTTCGGCACGGCCAACGTCGTCGACTCGGGGGCCGCCTCGACCTGCGAGATGGTCCACCGGCTGCTGCCGCTGCTAGGCGTGCCGCTAGACCTCGACATCGGCATGGCGATTGGAACCGGCCTGCTCACCGACACCCTCGGCTTCCGCACCTCGAACACGCGCCCCTCGACGTTGCGCGTGGGCGCCGACCTGCTCGAGCGCGGCGTACCGCTGCCGCACCTGGCCGACCTCGTCTTTCGCCAGCGCAAGGTGAGCACGCTGCGCCTCTGGGGCATGGCGCTGGCCGGCATGGAGGCGCGCGACGGCATCGTCTGGGCCGCCGTGACGCGCGAGATGTTCGCGGCCGCCGGCGCCCTCCCGCAGGAGACAGATGGCCTGATCGAGCTCCTCTCGGGCGTGCGCAACCTGCGCGCGGCGGCGCTCTTCAAGGAGGATCCCGACGGCACGGTGCGCGTCAGCCTGCGCTCGGCTGCCGGGATCGACGTTGCCGCGATCGCGGTAGCATTGGGCGGCGGCGGACACGCGCGCGCCGCCGGCGCGACGGTCGGCGGCGACCTCGAAGCGGCCAAGCGCCGCGTCCTCGACCTCCTCTTCGCCGCCTAGCTCCACGCGTGATGGATGGCATCCTGGTCGTCGACAAGCCGGGCGGCTGGACCTCGCACGATGTGGTGGCGCGCCTGCGGCGCGTGCTGTGCGAGCGGCACGTCGGACACGCCGGCACGCTCGACCCGGCGGCAACCGGCGTACTCGTGGTGGCGATCGGCCAGGCGACTCGTCTCCTCGAATACATGGCCGACCACGACAAGGGGTACCTCGCCGGGATCGTGCTGGGCGCCACGACCGAGACGGACGACGCTGAGGGCCGCCTCGTGGCGCGCCGTCCGGTGTGCGTGGACCCGGCGGCGGTCGACGCTGCGCTGGAGCGCTTCCGCGGCCCGATCCGCCAGCGCCCCCCGCGCTACTCCGCCATCAAGCAGGCAGGGCAGCCGCTCTACAGGCTCGCGCGGGCCGGCGCCGAGGTGGAGGCACCCGAGCGCACGGTGAGGATCCACACGCTCGTTCGCCTGGAGAGCGTGCTGCCGCGCGTGGAGCTGCTGGTCGAGTGCAGCAAGGGCACCTACATCCGCAGCCTCGCCCGCGACCTGGGCGAGGTCCTCGGCACGGGCGCCTATCTCCACGACCTCGTCCGGCTGCGGAGCGGCCCGTTCGGGCTGGAGGAGGCGTACACGCTGGCCGAGGTGGAGGCGGCGGCGGCCGGCGGCTGGCTCCCGCGCTTGGTCTACCCGCCTGACCCGGCCCTGGCCGACCTGCCCGCGGCTATACTGGGGGAGGCCGAGGCCGCGCGCGTGCGCCACGGCGGGCGGGTACGCCTGGCCGACGGCAGCCGCGGCGGCGCCGAGGCGGTGTCGGGGCCGATCGCGCTCTACACGGAGGCGGGTGTGCTGCTGGGCGTGGGGGAGGCCGGCGCGGGCACGGTGCAGCCGCGTAAGCTGCTGGCGGCGCCCGCCGGGGGAGGGGAAGGCTAGACGGTGGCGATCCGCCTGGGCGCGCTG
>JBHOQZ010000370.1:0-1317 GCA_042408635.1 Chloroflexota bacterium | reverse complement strand
CTCGCGGGCGAGGCCGACCCGGCGGTCGCGGCACGGGCCGGCGCGCTGCTGCGCGCGATGCATCTCGGCTCGGCCGCCGACCCAGCGCTCGCCGCTCGCTTCGACGACCGCGAGTTCTTCCACACGCTGCGCGTCGACCCCTACCTCTGGGAGATCTGCCGGGTTTACCCGGAGCTGCGGGCCACCGTTGAGCCGCTGGTCGATCGTATGCTCGCGCGGCGCCTCGCCGTCATCCACGGCGACTACTCGCCCAAGAACATGCTGGTCGCGGGCGATGGGCTGACCGTGCTCGACTTCGAGGTCGCGCACTGGGGCGACCCGGCGTTCGACCTCGCCTTCTGTCTGAACCACTTCTTCCTCAAGTCCGTCTACCTCGCGCCGCGCTGCGAGCCCTACTTCAGCCTCGCGCGCGTTTTCTGGGCGGCCTACGTGCCGGCGCTCCGCCTCGAACCTGCCGAAACGCTCCTGCCCAGAACGCTCCTGCTCCAGGGCGCCCTGATGCTCGCGCGCATCGACGGGAAGTCGCCGGTCGAGTACATCACCGACCCCGCCCAGCAGGACCGGGTGCGGTCCATCGCGCGGCGGCTGCTAGCACAAGCTCCGGCCACGGTCGAGGCGACGATCGCGATCGTCCGCGCGGGGTTGGCCAGGGCGTAGGCGCGGCGCTCCCGGCGGCGCTGGGGTGGCGAGCGGCCGGATCGACACGGGAACACGCCGGGAGGTGAGGTAGCATGGCCCGCATCAGCGCGGTCCGCGCGCGCGAGGTGCTCGACTCACGCGGCAACCCCACCGTCGAGGTCGAGGTCTCGCTCGACACTGGTCACCTCGGCCGCGCGAGCGTCCCGTCGGGCGCCTCGACCGGGACGCACGAGGCGGTCGAGCTGCGGGACGGCGACAGTACCCGCTACGCGGGCAAGGGCGTCCGGCGCGCGGTCGCGAACGTGGGCGAGCGGCTGGGCCCGGCGCTGATGGGCCGGGATCCCGAGGATCAGCAGGGCGTCGACGCGCTGATGATCGAGTTGGACGGCTCGCCGGACAAGCACGTCCTCGGCGCCAACGCGATCCTCGGCTGCTCGCTAGCCGTCGCGCGTGCCGCGGCGCTCGCCCGCGGCAGCCCCCTCTACTGGCACATCGCGGCGCTCGCCGGGGTGGCACAGCCGACCCTGCCGCTGCCGATGGTCAACCTCATCTCAGGTGGCCTCCATGCCGGCGGCAACCTCGATCTGCAGGATTTCCTCATGATCCCGGTCGGTGCCCGCAGCCTCGCGCAGGCGCTCGAGTGGACGGTGGGGGTCTACCAGGCGACCGGGGCGGAGC
>JBHOQZ010000368.1:0-7972 GCA_042408635.1 Chloroflexota bacterium | reverse complement strand
GACGTAGCGGCCGTCGGGGGACCAGGTGGGGAACTCGAGGATGGCGTCGTTCTGCTCGTGGTGCACCAGCAGGCGCGGGTCGGACGCGTCGGCGCCGACGAGCCAGAGGTCGGCGCCGTTGTTGCCGCGCCGCACGTAGGGCGCCAGCGCCGAGAAGGCGATCCGCTTCCCGTCGGGGCTGAAGGCGACGTACTTGGTCTGCGAGCCCTTCGGCAGGGCGACGAGCTCGGCGCGCTCGCGCGCCGAGGCGTCCAGCGCCCAGACCGTTTCGCCATCGGCGTAGGCGAAGGTCGGTGCGAACGCCGGCGGCTTGACTTGGCCGGGCCGGACCGCCGGGGACGCGGCCGGGGGTGAGGCGGCCGCCGGCGCCGCGGCGGCGGGCGGGGACGCGGCCGGTACCACCGACGGCGAGGGGAGCGGTGCCTCGGTCGGGTTCGCCCCCAAGCAGGCGGGGAGGAGCAGCACCGCTACTAGGCAGACGAGTAGGCAGGGCCGGGGCGCGTTCCGGGCGATCGGCCAGCACACCATCGCTAGCTCCCGGCGGGTGGGCGCAGCACCACGCCGTTCGGCCGGGTGCCGACCGGTATGGTCGCCAGGACGTTGCCCGTGGCGGCATCGATGGCGACGAGGTTGTCGGCGCCGGTGTTGGAGACGTAGGCGGTCTTGCCGTCGGGCGTGAGGGTGATGCCGTGCGCCTGCCGGGCGGCGCCGAAGCGGTTCTCCTCGCGGTGGCTGGCGGCGTCGATCAGCGAGACGTTGTTGGTGCCCTGGTTGGCGACCCAGAGCGATTTGCCGTCGGGCGCCAGCGCCATCATCGCGGGCTGGCGTCCGACCGGCCGCTTCTCGATCTCCTGGTCGGCCGCCGCGTCGATGATCGACAGGTTGTTGGTGAGGAAGTTGCTGACCCAGGCGATCTTGCCGTCGGGGCTGAACACCACCTCATAGGGGCTGCCGCCCACCGGGATCGTCTTGACGGTCCGGCCGGCCTCGACGTCGACCACGGAGACGGAGTTGTCCTCGGTATTGGTCACGTAGACCTTCGTGCCGTCGGGCGAGACGCCGACGCCGTGGGGCACCTTGCCGACCGGGACCTTCGCCAGCACGCGGCGCCCGGGCACGTCGATGATCGCCACCGCGTTGCCCCTGCCGAGCGTGACGAACGCGCGGGTGCCGGTGCGGTCGATCGCCACGTCGTCGGAGGGCTCGCCGAGGTCGACCGTGGCGATCTCGCGCAGCGTATCGGGGTCGAAGATCTGGAGCGCGTTGCCCTTGTTGATCGTCAGCCAGAGCTGCTTGCCGTCGGGCGTCAGCGCCAGATGGTGCGGGCTCTCGCCGGTCTTGATCGTGGTAAGCACCTTGTTCGTCGCCACGTCGACGACGCTCAGGCTGTTGCCGCCCTCGTTGGCGACGTAGACGCGGCCGGCGAGGCTGCTGGAGCCGAGGACAGCCCCGGTGGGTGGCGGGTCGGTGGTGCCGGGTGCGCCCTGCGGACCGTTGCCGAGCGAGCAGGCGCTGACCAGGAGTGAGAAGACGAAAAGCAGGAGCGCGACCGAGGCCGCGCGCGGCGGCGCGGGCAGAATCTCAGGCATAGCGGTGTATCGATCCTTCTGCGCAGTGGTTGCGGCCCGCGCACTGGTCAGCCGTGATCGTCCCGCTCCGGCTGGCGTGGTCGGCCGCGTGCCGCGCCGCCTCGAATCTAGCACCGCCCCGCCAGGGGCGCAAACGTCGCCGCCGCGGGCGGGGCGGGCTATCAGTCGGTCAGCCAGGCCGTCTTGAAGAACAGCTGCCGGCCGGTGAAGGACTGGGTGTAGCCGCTGACCCGGTTCGACAGCACCTCGAAGCTGAGCTTGCTGTACCACCAGTAGTTCGGGCACTCCTCGACCAGCACCTGCTGGATCTCGCGGTAGAGGCGCTTGCGCTCGTCGAGGTCCGAGATCGTGCGGGCGCGCTCGATCTTGGGGGTGATCTGGTCGTTCTGGTAGCCGCCAGCGTTGAGAACCCCCTTTGGGTGGAAATAGGGGTAGATGTAGCCGTCGGGATCGGGCCGGAACGTGTTGGCGGAGACCGCGATCTGGTAGTCGTGCGCCTGGTAGTCCTTGACGAAGTTGCCCCACTCGAGCTGGACGATCTCCGCCTCGACGTTGATCGCGCGCCAGGCGTCTTGCATGATCTGGGCGATCGCCACGAACTCGGGGTACTGTGGCGAGCACTTGATCTGCACCCTGACGCCTCGGCCGTCGGGATACCCCGCCTCCGTCAGCAGCCGCTTCGCGCCGTCGGGATCGGGCTTGAGGTAGGGCAGGGTCTCCTGCGGCAGAAACCATTCGCCGTAGCCGGTGGGGATCGGCCCGGACGGGACGCCCGCGCCGAAGGCCGCCTTCTGGATCATCTGCTGCGTGTCGACCGCCATGCGCAGCGCCCGGCGGACCCTAACATCGTCCATCGGCGCCCGCGACACGTTGATGTAGCAGAGGCCGACCCAGGCGTAGGGGCCGCTGAGCACCGTGACGCCGGGCGCGCTCTTGAGCTGCTCGGCGCCGGCGGGGCTCACCCCGGCGTAGAGCACCTGGCCCGAGAGGAGCGCGGCCAGGCGCGAATTCTCGTCGGGCAGGATCTTGATCGTGAGCGTATCGACGTAGGGCAGCTCGCTGTTCCAGTAGGTCGGGTTGCGCGCGTAGGTGATGTGGTCCTGGGGCACGTATTCGACCAGCTTGAACGGGCCGGTGCCCACCGCGCTGATCTTGGTGTTGGCGGTCTCGGCGAAGCCGGCCGGGACGATCGAAGAGCCGCGCAGCCCGGCCAGCCCGCTCAGGAGGGCCGGGAACGGTTCTTCGAGCCGCAGCTCGACTGTTCGCGCGTTGACCGCGCGGACCTCCTGGGTCGGCCCGAGCCAGCTCTTGTAGGGCGCGCCGGTGGCCGGGTCGAGCACGCGATCGAGGCTGTATTTCACGTCCTCGGCGGTGAGCGGCTGACCGTTGTGGAACGTGACCCCCTCGCGCAGCCGGAAGGTGTAAGTGCGGCCGTCGCTGCTCATCTCCCACGCCTCGGCGAGCGCGGGCACGACGTTCATCCGCTCGTCGTAGCTGGTGAGGCTCTCGTAGATGTGGTCGAACGCCTGCAGCGATGAAAAGTTCGAGTTGGTGTGGGGATCGAGGCTGACCGGGTCGGTGTCGAGCGCGGCCAGGAGCGTGCCGCCGCGCCGCGGCTGGTGGACGGGTGCCGCGGCCGCGGCGCGCCGGAGCGTGGCTGCGCGGGCGCTCACCGGGGGCAAGGCGCTCAACAGCCCGGCGGCACCGCCCAGAGCGAGGCCGCGCCGGAGCAGATCGCGTCGACCCAGGCCCGGTCGAGCACGCTGTCCGTGGCGATCGTTCATCGTCGTCCCTCCCGACACACAGCCGTCCATGCGCGCGTCCGGCAGGTGCCCGGTCGCCGCCAGTATGCCATGCTCACAAAGCGCCGCACCCCTGTCAAGCCGCCGAACGTGCCGGGCCAAGCCGACCGACGAACCGACGAACCTCCGTGGTGGGCCGACCGCGTGAGGAGTGCAGCGCCTCCGCTGGACGGTCGTGGTTCCGAGCGGCTGGCCGCGATCGGCTCAGGGCGGGTTGAGGGCCGCCCCGTGGGGGGGCCGGACCGGCCGATTGACGGTGGCCTGTGCCCCCGACTAGCATGAGAAGCGCGGGCCCATAGCTCAGCGGTGAGAGCGGCCGGCTCATAACCGGTTGGTCGCGGGTTCGAATCCTGCTGGGCCCACCGTGGGCGAGTTCACCATTCGCGTGCGGCGTAGGCGATCAGCTCGTCGGGCGGCAGAGCCGCGCCCTTCGCCTGGGCTCGCTCGAAGGCGGTGTCGCCGAGGGCGCGTCGTGCGGCGGCGATCGTCGGCTCCAGCTCCGAATCGCCGGGGAGCGTCGCGCGCTTGCCGAGAGCCGCCTCGAGGTGGAGCGCGCCGCCGGTCAGGCGGGCCGCGCGCTCTGGCTGGCCGGCCGCCAGCGCGACGGCCGCCAGGGCACGCACGCAGAGGTAGACGCCTTCGGTGTTGCCGAGCGTCTGGAAGAGGGTGAGGCTCTCGCGCATGAGCGGGCCGGCCCGCTCATGGTCGCCGCCCTCCAGGTAGAGGTCGCCCAGCGTCTGGAGGGACCAGGCGATCCCCGCCCGATCGCCGATCTCGCGGCGCAGCGCCAGCCCCTCCAGGCCGAGCACCTCAGCCTGCTTGCGGTCGCCCCGCGCCCGCGCCACGAGCGCCAGGCTGGTGAGGGAGCCGGCGATGCCGGAGCGCTGGCCGATCGCGCGACGGATCGCCAGGCTCTCCTGGTGCAGCGCCTCCGCCCGCGCCAGATCGCCCTCATCCCGGGCGAGGTCGCCCAGATTGCTCAGCACCATCGACGTCCCCCAGCCATCCTCGATGGCACGGAACAGCGCTAGGCTCTCCGAGAAGAGCTCGCGCGCCCGGTGGTATTCGCCCTGCTCGCGCGCGACGCTGCCCAGGTTGTTGGCGGCCAGCGCGAGGCCGCGGCGGTGACCGAGCCGCTCGTAGACCGCCTGCGCCTCGTTGTAGCGGGCGGTCGCGGTGGCGTAGTCGCCCTCGCTGTAGGCGACCACGCCCAGGTTGAGCAGCATGTGCGCGCTGCCCAGCTCCTCGCCCAGCTCGCGGAAGAGCTCCAGGGCCTCCTCGTTGAGCGCGCGCGCCCGCAGGTAGTCGCCCTGCACCTGGGCCAGCACCCCCGCCCCCATCAACGTCCAGGCCCGCACGGCCGGCAGCAGGCCGCGGCTGGCCACCAGCACGGCGTCGAGCCAGCGGCTGCCCTCGGCATAGTGGCCGTGGACCTCCCAGAAGCGCCAGAGCGCCCGACCCAGCCGCAGCGCGATCGGCGCCCGGTCCGGCGCCTCGGGCGCAAGCGCCCAGCGGAGCGCCGCGCGTAGGTTGTCGTGCTCCTGTTCGAGCCGCTCCAGCCAGACCGCCTGCTCGGCGCCCCAGAGCTTCGGCTGCGCCGTCTCCGCCAGGTCGAGGCAATAGAGGGCGTGCCGTCGCTGGACGGCGGCCAGTTCGCCGCTCGCCGCCAGTCGTTCCCAGGCGAACTCGCGGATCGTCTCGAGCATCAGGAAGCGCGGCTCGCCCTCCGACGCCAGCGCCTGCGACAGCAAGCTCTTGTCGACCAGCGAGGCGATCCCCTCGAGCGGGTCCAGCTCGATCGGGACGAGGCCCCCATCGGCCTCGCCCGACCCGTCGGCTGCCGCGCTGTCTGGTGCGGCCTCGCCCAGACCGGGTGGACCCGCCGCGCCGAGCGGGCTGCCTGGCAACTCGCCCGTGCCGCCGCAAACGGCCGCCGCCGCCTCGAGGGTGCACCCCCCGACGAAAACAGCCAGACGGGTGAACAGGCGCTGCTCGTCAACGCTCAAGAGGTCGTAGCTCCAGGCGATGGTGTCGCGTAGCGTCTGCTGATGCGTGGGCAGGTCGCGGGCGCCCCCGGTGAGCAGGGGCAGGCGCCGCTCGAGCCGGGTGAGCAGCGCCGCCGGGGGCAGGAGCTTGACCCGAGCCGCCGCCAGTTCGAGCGCCAGCGGCAGGCCGTCGAGGCGCACGCAGATCGCGGCGACAGCCGCGGCGTTCTCCGGGCCGAGCGCGAATCGCGGTTGCGCCGCCCGGGCGCGCTGGCAGAAGAGCTCCACCGCCGCCACCTGGGTGAGCTGCTCGGGTGGCGGCAGCTGGCGCAAGTCAGGCAGGGCCAGTGGGGCGACCGGGTACTCGTGCTCCGCCTGCAGGTGCAGCACTGCCCGGCTCGTCACCAGCACCTTGAGATCCGGGCAGGCGACCAGCAGCTCCCCAACCCCGGGCGCCGCGGTGACGACCTGCTCGAAGTTGTCGAGCACGAGCAGCAGGTGCTTGTCGCGCAGGAAGGCTTTGAGCGTGGCCAGGAGCGGCTGGCCCGGCGCCTCGCGCACGCCCAGCGCGTCGGCGATCGCGGGCAGGACCAGCGCGGCGTCGCGGATGGCGGCGAGCGGCACGAAGAAGGCGCCGTCGGCGAACTGCCCCAGCCCGCTGGCGGCGACCTGGAGGCTCAGCCGCGTCTTGCCCGTGCCACCGGGGCCGGTCAGGGTGACGAGCGCCACGTCGTCGCGCAGCAGCAGCTCGACGACCGCCGCCACGTCCTGCTCGCGGCCCACGAGCGACGTCCGCGGCACCGGCAGGTTCGTCGGCGGAACCGGCATCGAGTGCTCGCCCGACTCCCTGCCCGCCGGCTCCGCCCCGGCCGCGTCCTGGGACGTGCCGGCCTCGCCGGCGGGAACGCCGGCCGCGGCCGCCGCGACCGTAGCGTCATCCGCCGAGGGCTCCGGCCCGGCGTAGTCGAGAGCGGCCCGCACGTTGTCGGCGTCCCGCCCGAGCCTGTCGAGGTGCTGCAAGCCGGGCGGTGCGCCGGTCGGCGAGGCGCCCGCCGCCAGGCGACGGTAGTAGGCGGCGTGGCGCGCGCGCAGCGCCTGCACCTCGCTTGGCGGCTCGGCGCTCAGCCGCCCGAGCGCGTACTGCCGGATCGGTTCGAGTAGACGATAGCGGACCTCACCGGTGCCCGGCCGCGCTTCCGCCGTCGAGGTGCCGGCGTGCCAATCGCTCTCGACATCGACGAGTGAGCGCTCGACCAGCCGCGCCAGTAGTCCCAGCACCTCCCGCCGTGGCAGCCGTGCGTCGGCCACAACCGCTTCGGCCGCCTCAAGCGTCCAGCCACCGACGAAAACGCTGAGTCGCCGGAACAGCCGCTGCTCGGCCTCGGTGAGCAGCTCATAGCTCCAGGCGATCGTCGCGGCGAGTGTGCGCGGCGGCGTGGCGCTCTCGACTGCGCCCGTGCTGGTGCGCCCGGCATCGAGCACAGCAAACAAGTCGTCCAGGCGCGCCGCGATCGCCTCGATCGGCAGCAGCCGCACCTGCACGGCCGCCAGCTCGAGCGCCAGCGGCAGCCCCTCGAGCCGGTGGCAGAGCTGGGCGACTGCCGCGGCGTTGGTCGGCGTGAGCTGAAAGCGCGGCACAACCGCGCGTGCCCGCTCCACGATGAGGCGCACCGCCGCCGCCTGCCCCAGCTCGTCCAGCGGCGGCAGGTGCGCCGGGTCCGGCGTCGCCAGCGGAGGCACCCGCCAGGTCGTCTCACCCGTCACCCCGAGCGGAGTGCGGCTCGTGGCGAGCACGTGGACGCCGGGCGCCGCCCGGGTCAGGAACTGGATGAGGCCGGCGCAGGCCGGCCCGAGGTGTTCGCAGGTGTCGAGCAGGATCAGCAGCCGCCGATTGCGCAGGTGCTCGCACAGCGCCGCCGCCAGGTCGACCCGGTCCCTGTCTACCGCATCGGGTTCGGAGGAGGCTGGTGCTGCTCCGGTCTTGAGTGCGGCGCGGATCCCCAACCCGGTGGCGACCGCTGCGAGGAGGTGCCTCGGATCACCGAGACCGGCCAGCTCGACCAGCCAGGCGCCGTCGGGGAACCGGTCGCCCCCCAGCGCCGCCTCGGCCGCCGCCAAAGCCAGACGCGTCTTGCCCACGCCGCCGGGTCCTGTCAAGGTGAGCATCCGGGTCGCGCTCAGTAGGCGGCCGATTTCCGCTAGCTCGCGCTCGCGCCCGATGAGGCTAGGCAGCCCGACCGGCAGATTGTGCGGGGCACGAATCGCCGCGGCCGGCGCAGCAGTCGAGCCGGCGGCGGCGCTCGGCCGCGTCGGCCGTCCCTCACCCGCCTCATCTGCTGCCCCGGCATCGCTTCGGCTGCCCGGTGCATCGGCGGCTGGAAGCGTCTCGCCGGGTGGAGCCGCACCGGTCGCCGGCGCGGCGGGAGCGCGGCGCTCGGGCGGGGGCGTAGTTCGTGGTGCGGCCCGTGCCTGCCTGGCCGGCCCCTCGGGCTGTACCGGTGCATCCTCCGTCGCCTCGGCGCGCGCCGAGGCGACGATCGTTTGATAGAGGCGGAAGATGGCGGCGGACGGGGTGGCATCGAGGTCGCGGCGGAGG
>JBHOQZ010000357.1:0-1120 GCA_042408635.1 Chloroflexota bacterium | reverse complement strand
TGGCGCAGGCCGCCGAGGTCTACGCGCGCCTCGCCTGCCACCTCATCTGGGCCGGCTGAGCGGCCGCGGCGTGGCCGCGCACGGGCGCGGGCTCCCCTGGCGTGACGGTCCTATTCCGACAGGGCCAGCTAGCGGCCGTGGCCACGCCGTGCACCACTCGGGAGGGCTCGGGTCTCCGCGATTTGGGGTGACACGCCCCTGGCCGCCCGGGGGTAAGCCGCGAGCACCGCCCACACCAGCACCGCCGGTTCCGTCCGCCCGGCCGCCTGGGGGTGATGGAAGTGGCGGAATAAACGCGGGAGTGCGGTCGGCGGGCTGAAGCCCGCGCGAAGCAACGCGTTCACCGCGTCTGCCCAGCCGCCCGGGGGTGAACCGCAGAGACCCTGCCCGACTACCAGTCGGCCGACCGTCTGCCCAGCCGCCCGGGGGTGAACCCCCGGGCTGAGAGTGCGAAGCCCCCTCCGGGGGCTAGGACGAGCGCCCGTGAGCCGGCTTCAGCCGGCCGGCGGGACTGCCCGCACTCTTTCCGCACCGTGCATCACCCCCGGGCCGCTGGGTGGACGCGGCGAACGCGTCCCGTCAGGCACTTCAGCCGCCGCTGACACCCCCGGATGAAGTCCGCAATCTCCATTACCCCCGGGCGGGCGGCTTCACCCAGAACCGCGTAGACCTGCCGGCTCGGCCGCGGGTGGCGTGGTCGAGGCGGGTTGGCGCCGGAAGAGCTGCCGGAGGATGGCGCGGTCGGTCCCATCGAACGCGCGGAGCGCGAGCAGGCCGAGGGCGTAGACAACGGCCGACAGGAGCACGTTGAGGGCGATCGGGTAACCCCCAACATGGAGCCACCAGGTCAGGGCGCCCATCGCCAGGCTGGCGAGCGCGGGCCGCCAGAGCAGGTCGACCGGGTCCGGCAGCGCGATCTTACGGCGCAGTGCCAGCAAGAAGGGGATCATCAGCACCCACTCGCTCAGCACCGTCATCGCCGAGGCGCCGACGAAGCCGAAGAGGGGAATCGCCACCAGGTTCACGGCGATGTTGAACGGTGCGGCGATCAGGAAGGCGCGCGTCACCGCCCGCTGCTCGTCGACGGCGATCAGCACGTACTGCGTCACCCCGTTTACGA
>JBHOQZ010000334.1:0-2498 GCA_042408635.1 Chloroflexota bacterium | reverse complement strand
GCCACCCGTGAAGTAGAGGCGGGCCACGCGCTCGAGCTGCGCGACCGGCACACCGGTGATCTCGCTCACGCGCTCGGGCGTATACGCCGCCACCGCCGCTTCGAGCGCCGCCAAGCCGTCGGCCAGGTCGGCGACGGTGGTGCGGACGACCAGGCCGTCGCGCAGACCGAGGTGGGCGAGACCATTGAGGAAGGCGATGTCGGTGCCCGGCCGCAGCCGCACCCACTCGGCGGCAATGTCGTTGGGCGGGATCGGCCGCGGGTCGACCACGATCAGCGTGGCGTCGCGCCGGCGCATCGACTCCTGCAGCATGTACCAGAGCACCGGCTGCGAATCGGCGATGTTGGCGCCGATCAGCATCACGAGCCCCGCGTTGTCCTTCAGGTCGTAGATGTCGGTCTGCCAGCCGGGCACGCCGAGCGTGTCGAGCAGGCCGTGCACCGCTGGCATGTCGGCCAGGCGCGCGCTGGTGTCGACGTTGTTGGTGCCGAGCGCCGCGCGGCAGAGCTTCTGGAGCAGGTACAGCTCCTCGTTGGTCAGCCGCGCCGAGGCGATGGCGCCGAAGCGGTCGCCCGCGTTGGCGGCCAGCCGCTCGACCACGAACGTCAGCGCCTCCTCCCAGGTCGCGGGCTCGAGCCGGCCGTCGCGGCGGATGAGCGGCGTCGTCAGCCGGTCGGGGTGCTGGACGAACTCCCAGCCGAACCGCCCCTTGACGCAGAGGCGGGCGTCGTTCGGCCCCTCCTCGCGGTCGGCGATGATCCGGCGCAGGAAGCCCGTGTGGCGCTCGACCTGGAGCTTCATGGCGCAGCCGACCGAGCAGTGCGGGCAGACGCTCGGCGTGCGCGTCAGCTCCCAGGCGCGGATCGTGTCCTTGGTCGGGGAGTAGAGGAGCGCGCCGACTGGGCAGACTTGAACGCAGAGGCCGCAGGAGGTGCAGTTGGTGCTGCCGATCAGCGTCTGCTCCCACGGCGTCGAGACGTACATGTCCTCGCCGCGGCGGACGAAGGCGAGCGCCTTGGCGCCGATCACCTCGTCGCAGACGCGGACGCAGCGCCCGCACTGCACGCAGCGGTCGCGCTTGAGCGTGATGGCGGCCGAGAGGTAGTCGTACTCCCAGGCCAACTTGGGCCGGCGGAATGGGTTGGCGGCGGGCACCTCGTACTCGTAGCCCATCGACTGGAGGTCGCACTCGCCGGACTTGTCGCAGATCGGGCACTCGAGCGGGTGGTGAATGAACATCCCCTCGAGCAGGAAGCGGCGCGTGTCGCGGATCCGTTTGGTGTTGGTGAACACCTCCATCCCGTCCTGGACCGAGGTCGAGCAGGCGATCTCGGTCCAGCGCCCGCGCCGCGTCTGCACCTCGACGGTGCACATGCGGCACTCGCCCCAGGGGCGCAGGTCGGGGTGCGCGCAGTAGTTGGGGATGACGATGCCGGCCCGGCGCGCCGCCTCGAGGATGAACATCCCCTTCGGCGCCGACACCTCGATGCCGTCGATCTTGAGCGTGACCAGGTCAGCCATCAGACTTCCATCTAGTCGGCTAGTCAGCAGCGTCTCGGGCCGTCGCCCGAGACGCAGCGGGTAGACCATCTGCGCGCGCCGGCCCCGACGGGAGGTCCGCCACCCGCGGCGGCTCGGCCCCGGTCATCGGGCAGACGCCGCAGGGGCAGCGCTTCTCGAGCACGTGGGCGTCCCACTCCGCGCGGTAGTGCTGGATGATCGACTTGATCGGCACGGGCGCGGCCGTGCCCAGGCCGCAGAGCGAGTGCTCGATGATGAAGTCGCTCGCCGAGAGGATGAGCTCGGTGTCCTCGGGGCGGCCACCGCCCCTGGTGATCCGGTCGATGATAGCGTAGAGCGCGATGCAGCCGTGCCGGCAGGGCACGCACTTGCCGCACGACTGGTCGGCGTTGAACCGCATCAGCATGCGGGCGAGCTCGACGATGCAGACGGTCTCGTCGATGCAGGTGCTGGCGCCCGAGCCGAGCATGCCGTCGTCGCCCCACTTGTCGACGGTGATCGGCGCGTCCATGTCCGCCTCAGTTAGCACCCCGCCCGAGACGCCGCCGGTGACGATCCCCTTGAACCGCTTGCCGTTGGCCATGCCGCCGTAGGCTTCGAGGAGCTGGCGGGTGGTGATCCCGAGGGGCACCTCGACCACGCCGATGTGGGCCACATGGCCGTTGAGCGAGAACATCTTGGTGCCCTTGCTCTTCTCGGGGCCGATGGCGGCATAGGCGTCGGCGCCGTGCTTGAGGATCCAGGGCACGGCGGCGAAGCTTTCGCAGTTGTTGAGGAGCGTCGGCTTGCCCCAGACGCCGTACTCGACCGAGCGCGGCGGCTTGGTGCGCGGCATGCTCCGCTCGCCCTGGATGCCGTACATGAGCGCGCCGCTCTCGCCCGAGATGTAGGCGCCGGCGCCGACCAGCACCTTGATGTCGAACGAGAAGCCGGAGCCGAGGATGTTCTCCCCGAGCAGACCCGCCTCGCGCAGTTGC
>JBHOQZ010000332.1:0-3203 GCA_042408635.1 Chloroflexota bacterium | reverse complement strand
CGCCTGGCCCTTGGGCACGCGCGCCTCGAAGAGTTCCTCCACGCGCGGCGGAGTCGATCGGCGAGCCGGGCACGCAGCTCACGATGCGCACGTTCCACACGGGTGGCGTGGCCGGCCAGGACATCACCTCTGGTCTGCCGCGCGTGGAGGAACTCTTCGAGGCGCGCGTGCCCAAGGGCCAGGCGGTGGTCAGCGAGATCGACGGCGTGGTCGAGATCATCCGCCAGGACGAGCAGCGCCGCGTCAAGGTGGTCTCGCACGAGATCTACGACGACCGGCTGGCGGTGCCGGCGGGCTATGAGATCGTGGTGGAGCATGGCGCACCGGTGGACCTGGGCACGGTGCTGGCGCGCGATCCACAGACGGGCGAGGAGGTGCAGGCGCGCCTGGCCGGGATCGCGATGGTCGACCCGGCCAACCCGACCGAGGTGGTGATCCGCTACGAGGACCGCGACGAGCGCGAGTACCTGGTGCTGCCGGGGGCACGGCTGCGCGTGAGCGACGGGCAGCGGGTCTCGGCCGGCGACCTCCTAACCGAGGGCGCGGCGAACCCGCAGGATATCCTGCGGGTGAAGGGCAAGGAGGCGGCGCAGCAGTACCTGGTCGACGAGGTCCAGAAGGTCTACCGCAGCCAGGGCGTGACGATCAACGACAAGCACATCGAGATCATCGTGCGCCAGATGCTGCGCAAGGTCCGGATCGAGACCTCGGGTGACACGGACCTGTTGCCCGGCGACCTGGTGGATCGCCACCAGTTCGACGAGATCAATGCCCGGATCGTGGCCGAGGGCGGCGACCCGGCCACCGCGGTGACGGTGCTGCTGGGCGTGACCAAGGCCTCGCTGAACGTGGACAGCTTCCTGGCAGCGGCCTCCTTCCAGGAGACGACGCGGGTGCTGACGGAAGCGGCGATCCAGGGCTCGACGGACAAGCTCGTCGGCCTGAAGGAGAACGTTATCATCGGCAAGCTGATCCCGGCGGGCTCAGGTGCCAGGGCGCGGCGGGAGCAGGCGCGGCGACGGGCGGCGGCGCTGGCGGGTGGCGGCACTGGCACCTTCAGCGCGGGCGGCGACGGCCGCACGGCGCTGGAGGAGGTGCCGCTGGACGACGAGGCGGACGACGAGTTCGACACGAGTCTGCTCACCGATGGCGTCAGCACCAACGGCGCTGCGCGCGCGGCCGCCGCGCTCACCGACGGCTTCCGTCTCGACGAAGACGACGAGGACGAAGACGACATCTTCGGCAGCGACGACGAGGACGACGACGAGGAGTAGGCGGCCCGACGCCAGACGGTAGCCCGGAGTCCACGTCCACCAGCAACGCGGGGAGCGGCCGGAACCGGCCGCTCCCCGCACGCTTTCCCGCTATTGGTTTGACACCCTCAGGGGGCGCTGATATACTTCTCATTCGGCGCCTGAAACGTCGGCGCGCTTTGGTCTGCACAGGCAGGGAGAACACTCGGGAAACGAGGATCAGGTTGCCCACGATTGCACAGCTCGTCCGGAAAGGACGCCAGGCGGTCAAGAAGAAGACGAAGGCGCCGGCGCTGCGGATCCATCTGAATACGCGGACCGGCCGCACGAAGCGCACGCGGCTGGGATCGCCCCAGAAGCGCGGCGTCTGCACGCAGGTCAAGACGACCACGCCGAAGAAGCCCAACTCGGCATTGCGCAAGATCGCCCGTGTGCGCCTGACCAACGGCATGGAGGTCACGGCCTATATTCCGGGCGAGGGGCACAACCTGCAGGAGCACTCGGTGGTGCTGATCCGCGGCGGGCGCGTCAAGGACCTGCCCGGCGTGCGCTACCACATCATCCGCGGCACGCTGGACGCCGGCGGCGTCCAGAACCGCCGCAAGGGCCGCTCGAAGTACGGCGCCAAGATGCCCAAGCCGGGCGAGGCGCCCGCGCAGCGCGGCGGCGGCAAGCGCCGCTAAGGACGGCTAACAATTGGCGTGGCCGCTCGCTTCGGCGGGCGGCCAGCGCCGGTGTAAGGGCGCCACCGGGCGCCCGCGCCGGCCCGCTCGGCGAGGTCCGGTCGGAGTAGGGAGAGACGATGCCACGACGTGCCCGAGTCCAGAAGCGCGTGGTCCTGCCGGACGGCAAGTACGGCAGCCGCACGCTCGCGAAGTTCATCAACCGCATCATGACGCGCGGCAAGAAGACGGTCGCCGAGGCGATCGTCTACGACGCGCTCGACATCTTGGAGCGCAATCAGCGGCGCAACCCGGTCGATGTCTTCGAGCAGGCGCTGCGCAACGCCACCCCGCTGCTCGAGGTCAAGCCGCGGCGCGTCGGCGGTGCCACCTACCAGGTGCCGGTCGAGATCAAGGGCGATCGGCGCCAGGCGCTGGCGATGCGCTGGCTGATCCGCTCGGCGCGCGCCCGCAACGGGCGCTCGATGGCCGAGAAGCTGGCGGCTGAGCTGGCCGACGCCGCCCAAGGTCAGGGCGCCACGATCAAGCGACGCGAGGACACGCACCGCATGGCGGAGGCAAACAAGGCGTTCTCGCACTACCGCTACTAAGGCGGGCGCGCCGCCCGCGTGGTAGTCGCGCGGGCGGGAGACGCCGAACGGGCAGACGCAAACGCTGCATCGCCATTCGTGGCGGCGACGCAGCCACACCGGAAGCGAAGCGCTGAGCGCGGTCGATGAGTTCGCGGTGTGACGCAATGATGGGTCCACGAAGCGAACTCATCGTCTTGTTTGCAGCAGTACGGAGAAACCACCTTTGGCTCGACAGTTTCCATTAGAGCGCACGCGCAATATCGGCATTATCGCCCACATCGATGCCGGTAAGACGACCGTGACCGAGCGCGTGCTCTACTTCACTGGCCGAACCTACAAGATCGGCGAGGTCCACGAGGGCACCGCCACCATGGACTGGATGGAGCAGGAGCGGGAGCGGGGCATCACCATCACCGCCGCCGCTACCAGCGCCGAGTGGAAGGACCACCGGATCAACATCATCGACACTCCGGGCCACGTCGACTTCACCGTCGAGGTCGAGCGGAGCCTGCGCGTGCTCGACGGCGGCGTCGTCGTCTTCGACGGCGTGGCGGGCGTCGAGCCGCAGTCCGAGACGGTCTGGCGCCAGGCCGACAAGTACCGCGTGCCGCGCATCTGCTTCGTCAATAAGATGGACCGCACCGGCGCCGACTTCTGGCGCTGCGTCGAGATGATCCGCGATCGCCTCGGCGCCA
>JBHOQZ010000331.1:0-7915 GCA_042408635.1 Chloroflexota bacterium | reverse complement strand
TGGCGCCGCAGGAGATCTCCGCGATGGTGCTCGCGAAGATGAAGCAGACCGCCGAGGACTACCTCGGTGAGCCCGTCTCCGAAGCGGTGATCACCGTCCCCGCGTACTTCAACGACTCCCAGCGCCAGGCGACCAAGGACGCCGGCACGATCGCGGGCCTCGAGGTGCTGCGCATCCTCAACGAGCCCACCGCGGCCGCGCTCGCCTATGGCCTCGACAAGGGCGGCCGCGAGCACACCGTCGCGGTCTACGACCTCGGCGGCGGCACCTTCGACATCTCGATCCTCCAGCTCGGCGAGGGCGTCTTCGAGGTCAAGGCGACTAACGGCGACACCCACCTGGGCGGCGACGACTTCGACCAGCGCATCATCAACTGGATCGTCAAGGAGTTCCAGCGCGAGCAGGGCATCGACCTCTCGCAGGACCGCATGGCGCTCCAGCGGCTCAAGGAGGCGGCCGAGAAGGCGAAGATCGAGCTGTCGAGCGTGCTCTCGACCGAGATCAACCTGCCCTTCATCACTGCCGACGCGAGCGGGCCCAAGCACCTGACGATGACGCTCACCCGCTCGAAGCTCGAGGAGCTGGTGCGCGACCTGATCGAGAAGACGGTCGAGCCGTGCCAGCAGGCGCTGCGCGACGCCGGCCTCTCGCCCAGCCAGATCGACGAGGTGGTGCTCGTCGGCGGCCAGACGCGCATGCCGGCGGTGATCGAGCGCGTCAAGCAGCTCTTCGGCAAGGAGCCCCACAAGGGCGTCAACCCGGATGAGGTCGTGGCGATCGGCGCCGCGATCCAGGCGGGCGTGCTCCAGGGCGAGGTCAAGGACGTCCTGCTGCTCGACGTCACCCCGCTGACGCTGGGTCTGGAGACGCTGGGCGGCGTGATGACCCCGCTGATCCCGCGCAACACCACGATCCCGACGAGCAAGACGCAGGTCTTCTCGACCGCGAGCGACAACCAGCCGAGCGTCGAGATCCACGTCCTCCAGGGTGAGCGCGCCTTGGCGAGCGAGAACAAGACGATCGGCCGGTTCCACCTCGACGGCATCCTGCCCGCCCCGCGCGGCGTGCCGCAGATCGAGGTGACGTTCGACATCGACGCGAACGGCATCCTCAACGTCTCGGCCAAGGACAAGGGCACGGGCAAGGAGCAGCGCATCACCATCACCGCCTCCTCGGGTCTCTCGAAGGAGGAGATCGAGCGGATGGTGCGCGACGCCGAGCAGCACGCGACCGAGGACGCGCGCCGGCGCGAGCGGATCGAGGCGAAGAACCGCGCCGAGGCCGTCGCCTACCAGGCCGAGCGCATCCTGCGCGAGCAGGGCGACAAGGTCGCGCCCGAGCTGCGCGGCCAGATCGAGGCGCAGATCAACGACCTGCGCGCCACGCTCAACAAGCCCGAGGCCGAGCTCGACATGGCGGTGCTCACCCGCCAGGAGCAGCAGCTCGCCATGACGCTCCAGCAGATCGGCCAGGCCGCCTACGCCGAGGGCGAGCCCGCCGGGGCAGGCGCGGGCGCCGGCGGCCAGGGTCCCGAGGGCGGCCCGCGCCGCGGCCCCGCCGGCACCGTCGAGGGCGAGTTCCGCGAGGTCTAAGCCCCGCTCGGCGCCCGGCCGCGGCGGGATCCAGGTGGCGGGGGAGACCGGCTGAGCCCCGGAGGGCGCTGGCCCCCCGCCGCCTGGCACGCTTCCTGCATCAGGTGACGGCACAAGGCGGCGCCGTTAGGGGGTGTCCGCAACCGCTGCGGCCGTTAGGGGGCCGCGGCGAGCCCGAACCGGGGCGATCGAGTGGATCGGTCGCCCCGGTTTTTCTGTGCCCGTCGCGCGCTGGGGTGCTGCCCACGATCGGACGATCTCAGCGGCGATGCTGGAACCGGCGACCGAGGGCTTGGCCGGCTACGAAGGTCGCTGCCCGCGATCGGCCGGTCTCAGCCGCGTTGAGCAAGGGCGACGCCGAGGAGGAGGACGACCGCCCCGCCCGCCTGGATCGGGCCGAACGGCTCGTGCAGAAACCAGACCGCGATCAGGATCGTCACCAGCGGCTCGAGGTAGCCGTAAACGAGCGTGCCGGTCGAGCCGAGCGCTTGGACGGCGTGCTGCCAGAGCGAGTAGGCGATGACCGAGCCCGCCACCACGCTGTAGAGGAGTGCCAGCCACGCCCCGAGCGCTGGCGGCTGCGCCACGAGTGCCGGCAGGGCAGGCAGCGCCAGCGGCGCGATCGCCGCGGCCGAGAGTAACTGCAACCAGGCGGTCACCAGCAGCGCCCCGTAGCGCGCCGTCAACCGCTGCGGGATCACCGTCAACCCCACCCAGCCGAGCGTGCCGAGCAGCGTGAGGGCGTCCCCGAGCAGCGTCGCCCCGCCCGGCCGGTCATCCCCGCTACCCACCAGGAGCGCCACCCCGGCGAAGCCGAGCAGGATCCCGACGCCCGCGCGCGGTGTCGGCCGGTAGCGGCCGAGCGCCCAGAGCGCGAGCGCGCCGACGATCGGGCTGGTCGAGAAGAGCAGGATGTTGTGCGTGGCGGTGGTGTATTGTAGCCCGAGCAGCGTGAACGCCATGAACGAGCCCTGGGCGAGCGTGCCGGCGGCGACCAGCCGCGGCCAGTCGGCGTGCGCCACGCCCAGGTCGACCCCGCGCAGGCGCAAGAGCAGGAACAGGATCGCCGCCGCGAGCAGGCAGCGCAGCGCCGTGAACGGCATCGCCGGGAACTCGGCCAGCGCCACCTTGGTGTAGGGCACCATGATGCCCCAGAGCACCACCGCCAGCAGCGCCGGCAGGTTGATCCAGGCGCCGCGCGGCTTCGCCCGCCCCGTTGCCGACCCGGTCACCGCCCCACGCCCTCCACGTCTCAAGTCACCGCCAAGTCGCCGCCAGTATAGGCCGGCTCCCGCCGCCGCGTCCGCCGCGTCCGCCCGGCCGCCCGGGGGTGAACCGCCGGCTGCCGCGCCGAGGAGATCGTACGGGCGGGCCCGCCTGGGCGGCCGGGGTGCCTCACCCGTATCGGGGGTGCACCAACAGCCGGTGCCGCGACACGCCGGCGAGAGCGGCTGTGCCATAATGCCGCCGAAACGCGGCCAGCGTGAGGGCAGGGAGGAAGCCGATGGGCAGTCTGGACGGCAAGATCGCGATCGTCACGGGCGGCAACCGGGGGATCGGCAAGGCGATTGCGCGCGGGCTGGCGCGCGAGGGTGCCAGCGTCGTCATAGCGGCGCGCGACGCGGAGCTCCTGCGCCGCACCGCCGACGAGCTCTCGACCGACGGCGCGACCGTCGTCGCGCACCCAGCCGACGTGACCGACGAGGCGGCGGTCGAGCAGCTCTTCGCCGCGACGCTGGCGCGCTTCGGGCGGCTCGACCTGCTGGTCTGCAACGCCGGCGGCTTCGGGTCAGCACCGCTCGAGGCGTTCTCGACCGCGGACTGGAACCGCATCATCGGGGTGAACCTGACCGGCCCGTTCCTGTGCAGCCGCGCCGCCATGCGCATCATGAAGCCGCAGGGCGGCGGCCGCATCATCATCGTCGCCAGCATCTCCGCCCACCGCGTCCGGCCCAACAACGTCGCCTACAACGCGAGCAAGCACGGAGTCTGGGGCCTGGCCCAGTCGATCGCCCTCGAGGGGCGCGAGTACGGCATCTCATGCAGTTGCCTCAACCCTGGCAACACCGAGGTCGAGCGCATGCGCACCCGGCCGAGTGTCAACCAGGGCGAGCCGATGATGCACGTCGACGACCTGGCCCGGGTGGCGGTGCTGATGGCCCAGATGCCCCCCGACGTCTCGATCCTCGAGGCCACCGTCATCCCGAACCGGCAGCTCTACGTCGGTCGCGGGTAGCACAGCAGGCAACAACACGGTCGGCCGGCTGATGAACGTTGCAATATCGGGATGCCCTCGCGGCCGGCGGGCTGAAGCCCGCGCGTAGGGACGACGGGGGCCGGCTGAAGCCGGGAGGAGGATCACCCATGCGGATTGTCGACGTCACCACCACGCACCTGCACGCGCCCGACCTGGCGGCGTTCCAGGCTGCCACCATGCGCGAAGCCGTCGCCGGCCGCGGCCAGCTCTTCGTCCACATCAAGACCGATGAGGGCCACGAGGGACTCGGTAAGGGCAAGATCTTCGGCGTGCCGCTCTACCGCCTGCTCGGCCCCTACCAGGCGAGCGTGCCGGTCTACGGCTCGGGCGGCTGGACGAGCCTCGACGAGGCCGGGCTCGTGCGCGAGCAGGCCGGCTGGGCCGCGGCTTCCGCCAGGTGAAGATGAAGGTGGGCAAGGAGTTCGGCCGCGCCGAGGCGGAGGACGTGCGCCGAGTGGCTGCTGTGCGGCGGGCGCTGGGCGACGACGTGGCGCTCTACGTCGACGCCAACAACGCCTACCACGCCAAGCAGGCGATCGGCGTCGCCCGCCGCCTCGATGAGTACAACGTCGGCTGGTCCAGCCGGTGATCGCCGACGACATCGCCGGCCTTGCTCGGATCGCGCAGGCGACCACGATCCCGGTCGCCACGAGCGAGCACGAGTACACGAAGTACGGCTTCAAGGAGCTGATCGCGGCGGGCGGCGCCGACATCGTCCAGCCCGACGCGGCGCGGGTCGGGGGCATCACCGAGTGGCTGAAGGTGGCGCACCTCGCCCACGCCTTCAACCTGCCGGTGGCGCCGCACGCCTACCAGCTCGTGCACCTGCACGTCGCCTGCACCACGCCGAACCTGAAGGTCGTCGAGTACCTCGGCAGCCACGAGGACATGGACCGCCTCTGGTACACCGAGATCCCGGAGCCGAAGGACGGCTACCTCGCGCCGTTCCCAGACCGCCCCGGCCTCGGCCTCGAACTCGACCCCCACGCCGTCAAGAAGTATGCCGTGTAGCCCCTACGGGCTGGTCCAGGTGTTGGCGGCGAAGGGAATGTTGATCCGGTCGGCCCAGATGGCGACGTCGTCGAGGCGCGCCACGGTCGTGTTCGCGGCCGACGACTGCCAGACGTTGAACACCACGCTAATCTTCTGCCCCCGCCACGGCGTCAGGTCGATCGCGCGGTAGCTCCAGTCGGTCGGCTCCCAGAGTACGTCGACGTAGTTGCCCTTGCCGCCCGCGTCGATCACGATCACCTCGAAGCGCGCCGCCCAGGTGTGCCAGTCCGGCGAGGTCGGCGCGGGAGCGTCGCTGTCGATGGCGTACCAGTAGCCGAGGAACGGCCGCGGCGCGTTGGCCGGCACCGTGATCTGCTGCGAGATCGAGGAGTTGCCGCCGCCGTTGATCGGCGGCTCCGGCTGGCCGACGAAATCCTTGCCCAGTGCCACGGCGTGGCCGCCCGTGCGCGCGTCGTTGACGATCTGAGGCGCCGTGCTGCCGCTCGTGCCCCAGCCGGGGAAGTTCGGCTCCTCGAAGTTCCCGTTGCGCAGCATCCCCCCGCTCGGGATGCGGGGCGGGCAGGCCGTGATCGTCGTGCGGACCTGCCTCGCCGGGTCCTCTGGGAACGGCTCGACGTTGCCGGCGTTGTCGCGGGCGCGGGCGCGGAAGGCGTAAACGCGCCCCGCCTGGCCCTTGTAGATGCCGCTGGTGGCGGTCGTCTCGCTCAGCCAGGTCTGCCAGGGCGCGTCGGGAGTGGTGAGGTCGCGCACCTGCACGTCCCAGCTCTCGATCCCCCAGCCGGGATCGCGCCCCTGCCAGCGCACGATCGCCAGGTCGCAGACCTGCTCGGCCAGCGGCAGCAGGCGGGTGGTGGGCGGGCCCGGGTCCGGCTGGAGCGGCTCGATCAGGAGCGCCGGGTCCCCGCCGATGATGTAGCCCGAGTTCGGGTCGTTGCACTCGTCGAGCGCGGTGGCGCGGGGGATGGCGAGGATGTAGCGCTCGCCGGTGCGCCCGAGCGGCTGGCTCTGGCCGTTGCGCTGGAGGAGCGTTGCCCGGTCGTTCTGGGCGCTGAACCAGGTCACGCGCGAGCCGGCGTCGAGCGCGAACGAGACCGCGACGCGGTGGAGGCCGCTCATGCCGGCCGGAGTGGTGCCCCAGAAGGTGATGCGCTCGACCGGCCCGTGGGTCTCGCGCACCACGCGCCTGGCGTCGCGGAAGTAGGTGGCAGCGAACTGGAGCGCGGCGTAGGCGGGCCGGGCCTCGCCATTGTTGCGGAACATGCCGAACGCTTCACCGTTGCCGTCGTCGTAGTGCTGGAAGAGGAAGATACGCTCGACGCCGGCCGCCAGCCCATAGGCGACCGCCTGGATGACGAAGTTCGCCTGCTCGTCGGGGTTGGCGCTGTGGGCGTAGCCGACACAGGAGGGGTGCAGCGGCGCACCAGGGTCGGCGTAGACCGGCACGTTCGTCTCGTTGACCCAGATCGCCTTGTCGCCCAGGCCCGCCTCCTCGAGCCAGCGCCGGAATTGTACCGTCTTGTCGTAGAGCAGCACGGGCTGGCTGTACCAGTGGAGTGGCAGGATGTCGAAGTAGGAGTTGTTCGCCCGACGCGCGGCCTGGTCGGGGTCGCGCGCCATCTCGGCGAGCAGTTGCGGGAACCAGGTCTTGTTCATCCAGTAGGCGAGCCCCCCCAGCAGCACCTTCGCCTCCGGGTCGGCCGCCTTGATCGCCACGTAGGCGACTTTCAGGAGCTGGTAGTAGTCGGTGAGCGAGCCGGTCCAGAAGTGGGGCGAGTCCGCCTCGTTCCAGACCTCCCAGTGGCGGATGCCCCAGCCGTCGGTCCAGCCGCGCTGGCGCGCGATCTCCCCGCCCGGCTTGTAGCGCATCACCGTCTGATAGACGAAGGCGGCCCAGTAGTTTTCCGGGTTCACCCGGCCATCGGGGAGGAACACCGGCGTGTAGAGGTTACGCGGCGCCCCCGTCGCCAGCGGCGCACGTTCCGGCGACATGTACGCCATGTCGGCGTCGGCGCGCTCCCCCACGCGCGGCGGGCGCTGCGCCTCCGGCGAGTAGGTCGCCGGGTCGTAGGCCGCCGCGAACTGGTCCGGCGTCTGGATCAGGATCGCGTTGATCTGGAGGCCGAACTGGTGGTCGCGCACGAAGTTGGCGTCCTGGCGGGCGTAGCCGCCCTGCTTGACCACCTCGCCCCAGTAGATCGGCCAGCGGTTCCAGCGCACGCCGGCGTTGAGCGCCTGCTGATAGCGCTGGGGCGGCACATCCGCCAGCTCGGCCGAGCTGATGAAGGCGAGCCCGAGCCGGTCGTTGATCGGCACCGGGCGCTGGGTACCCGCTTGCGGGTGGGCCTGCGCCGCGGACTCGGCGTGGGCGACCCCCGGCCCACCCGCGGCGGGCGCGCCAAAGGGGGGTGCTATCGGCGGGAGCAGGCTCGCGATCAGGGCGCACAGCAAAACGAGCGCCGGGAGGCGCTGACTCATACGCGGGTAACCCTTCCTTCCTGCCAGGCCCTGGTCGGCCCGGCGCGCCGGCATCGCTCCCCCTGCCAGGGTTGGCGGCGAGCGCGCGGGGCAGGTGCAATCCTCTCTGTCCCGCAGCTATCCTAGCCAGCGCCGCGACACGCCGTCAACTGTGGCTGGACGAAACATGCGAGCGTCTGTCCGCGCGGCGCCCCGGCCGGCGGGCCCGAGGCCGCCGGCCGGGGCGTCGCGCGGGTGGGTTGGGTGGTGGCGTTCATTCCGCACCCGATGGACCAGGGTGCGACGGCTGCGCGGCCGCCTGTGCACCGGCTGCTGCGGCCGCTGGCTCAGGACGGTGGCACCTCGAAATAGACGAACTGCGTGCGGCCCATCAGGATCGCGTCCCCGTCCTCGAGCGGGGTGGGCGTCTGGACCCGGCGCTTGCGGCCGCCGCGCGTGAGCTGGGTGCCGTTAGTGCTGCCCAGGTCGTAGAGGACGAAGCGGCCGTCCTCGTAGCGGATGCGGGCGTGCTCGCGGCTCATCTCGCCGTCTTCCAGGCTGATGCTCCCGGGGCCACTCACCACCGCGCCCGACCCGC
>JBHOQZ010000325.1:0-3864 GCA_042408635.1 Chloroflexota bacterium | reverse complement strand
CCGCCCGCCGAGCTCGCGGCCGAGGTAGAGGTAGCTGAAGCCCGCCTCCATCAGCCGCAGGCGCAGCGCCGGCCCGTCGAAGTGGGTGGCGAATCGGGCGTAGGGGTGTGAACGCACGTCGACCACCACCTCGATCCCGTGCCGCCGCAGCAGATCGAGGAAGTGCTCCGGCGCGTGGTTAGAATGCCCGATCGTGTACAGCTCGCCGGCCGCCGCGCTCATGTCCAAGATGGCCCCCGGTCCCGTGACCCGGCGCCCCCGTTGGGCGCTCCCCACCGCGCGGATTCTAGCAGCCGTCCGGGCGACGATCTGCGCCGGCAGCAACAAGCCGCCCCCAAAGGACAGGCGGCACCAGAGGCCGAGGGGACGGCCCCCTTGCCCCGCCACCCGCCGGCTACCCCACCCGCCGGGTACCCGCGCAGCGGGTGGGGTACCCGGCGGGTGGGGTACCGGGCCGGTTCCCCCGGAATTGGGGGCAAGGGGGCGCCCTCCCTCAGCGGCGCGGCACGTCGATGACGAAGACCTCGCGCGTCTCGGCGTCGCAGAGCCAGAACTGACCCTGCCAGATCGTCATGCCGTGCGGCTCGGGGCCGGCGACGCCGACCGCGTCGCGGATGGCGCCCGTGTCGGGGTCGAGCTTGAAGATCACGCGCTTGTTCGTGTCGACGCACCAGAGGGAGCCGTCCTCGTCCCAGGCCATGCCGTGGGCTCGGTCGCCGTGGCAGGGGATGTGGCGGCGGATCACGCCATTGCTCGGGTCAGCGACGTAGATCGTGCCCGTGCGGGGGACGTTGAACCAGAGTTCGCCCGCGCGCCACTCCAGGCCGTGGGGGCCGCCGCTGCGGTCGTAGGGGGGCGTCGGGAAGGAGGCGAGCTCGCGCCCGGTCTCGCGGTCGAACTTGATCAGCTCGTAGGTGAAGGTCGAGGCGACCCAGAGATTGCCGGCGGAGTCGACGGTGATGCCGCTGGAGTGGCGGGCGCGCGTCTCGCCGAGGTCGCGCCGCAGCTCGCCCGTGTAGGAGAGGAGGTAAACGCGGTTGGGGTCGACCTGGTCGACCACCCAGAGGCCCTCAGGCGTCGCCTGCAAGCCGTTCGGCTGCTGGTACGGGGTGCGCCAGAGCACGCGCGGCTCGACCTTGGTCGCCATGCATGCTACCTCCCAGCGAGAGTCATCCTCGATCTGCTCGACTGGTGCCATTCGCTGGTTGCCTCCCCGTGAGTGGCAGCCGACGAGCGGCACCGGCGGCGGGCCTGCCCTTCAGACGCACCGCCAGATGATCGTGGCCTGCCGCAATGTCTCGAGCACCTGCGGCGTACGCCCGCGAAAGAGGTCCTGTCGGCCCTTGCGCTCCCCGATCTCGCGCACCGTGCGCAGGGGTCGAGGGGAGATCGGCTGCCGCGCCAGGAAGTCGGGGTCGAGGGAGGCCATGGGCGTTCGACTCCTCCGAGGCGCTGGACACCTGCCCGGCGAGGCAAGAGGTCAACCGGGGCGAATCAGCGCGGCGGGTTGGTGATGTGCGTATCATTCCTAACCGTGCCTGGGAAGGCCATGCCCCCGAGAGGGACCGTAGCGGATCCGTTGGAGGCAGCGAGGTGCGGGCTGTCGACCATGTTACTATGCGGGCGAGCGCGCGGCGGGGGCGTTCGCCCAGCTGGCCCCGGTTCGGCCGTCTTCGGCCTGGCCGAGACGGGCGCCGCAGGACGCTGGCGCGGGCCGTCGTGCGTCGGGCCAGGGGAGCCGGCTGTGCGGCTGGGGGAGCCGGTCTCGAGGCGCCCGGCCGGGCGTGGCAACCGGGTCGAGGTGGGCAGAGCGGGTGGGAGCGACGACGGGCATCGGGGCGCGGGCGGGTACGGTGGTGCTCAGCGCGGCGCCGCGCGGCTACTGGCGCACTGCCTGGCTGAAGCTGCGGCGCGACCGGGCTGCCATGTTCGGCGGCGCGCTGGTGCTGCTGCTGGTGGCGAGCGCGGTCTTCGCGCCGCTGATCGCGCCGTATGATCCGGTCCAGCGGTTCCGCGACGGCCTCTCCGACCTCGGCCAGCCGCTGCCCGGCAACGAGAGGTACCTGCTCGGCACCGACGGCCTCGGCCGCGACCTGCTCAGCCGCCTGCTCTGGGGCGGCCAGATCTCGCTCCTGATCGGCGTGGTCGCCAACGGGCTGGCGGTGCTGCTCGGGCTGGCGCTCGGGGCGATCGCCGGCTACTTCCAGGGGGCGGTCGGCCAGGTGATCATGCGCACGATCGACATCATGATGGCGTTCCCGCCGCTCCTGCTGGCGATCGCGCTGGTGGCGCTGCTGCGCCCGAGCGTGGTCGTGGTGATCGTCGTCATCGCGCTGACCTACTGGGTCTACCTGGCGCGGATCGTCTACGGGCAGACGCTCTCGCTGCGCCGGCGCGAGTTCGTCGAGTCGGCGCGGGCGATCGGCGCGGGGGACGTGGGGATCATCGTGCGCCACATCATGCCGCACCTCGCCTCGGTCGGCATCGTCTACGCCACGCTCGGCGTCGCCTCGACGGTGCTCACCGAGGCGTCGCTCTCCTACCTGGGCATCGGCGTGCGCCCGCCGACGCCCTCCTGGGGGAGCCTGATCCGCGAGGGCCAGCAGTACTACCGCACCGCGCCCTGGCTCATCCTCTACCCCGGCGCCGTCCTCACGCTGGCGGTGCTCGGCTTCAACCTGCTCGGCGACGGCCTGCGCGACGCCCTCGATCCATTCCAGCACGGCCGACTCGGCTCGTCGTCCACTCGGGCTGTCGCCCGAGAGACAGCGGGTGGATAGGTAGGCGTGAGGCGGCTGGTCCGGGGGTGGTGAGCGGCGGTGGGTAAGTTCCTGGTGCAGCGGCTGCTGTCGACGGTGCTGGTGCTGCTGGGCGTGAGCCTGGTCACCTTCACGCTCGCCTACCTCATCCCGGCCGACCCGGCGCGGGAGATGGCGGGCCCGCGCGCCTCGGCCGACGTCATCGAACAGATCCGGCGCGACCTCGGCCTCGACCGACCCGCGCCCGAGCAGTACCTGCGCTACATGGCGCGGCTCGTCCGGGGCGACCTGGGCACCTCCTGGATGTTCCGCCGGCCGGTCGGGGAGGCGATCCTCGAGCGGCTGCCCGCCACGCTCCAACTCGCCTTGTCGGCGTTCCTGGCGGAGCTGTTGATCGGGGTGCCGGTCGGGGTGTTCGCCGCGCTCAACCACGGGAGCTGGCGCGACCGCCTCCTGATGGGGATCAGCCTGCTCGGCGTCTGCGCGCCCTCGTTCTGGGTCGGGCTGCTGCTGCTCTACACACTCGCCTTCCGCCTCTCGGTCTTTCCGCTCGGGGGCTACGGCACGCCGATGCACCTGGTGCTGCCCGCGCTCACCGTGGGGCTCTTGAGCGGGCCGTGGTACGCGCGCATGCTCCGCTCGTCGATGCTCGATGTGCTCGGCATGGACTACGTGCGCACGGCGCGGGCGAAGGGCTTACGCGAGCGGGCGGTAATCACGGGGCATGTCCTGAAGAACGCGATCACGCCGATCGTGACGATGTCGGGCATGGATTTCGGGCGGCGGCTGGGCGGCCTGATCGTGGTCGAGACGGTGTTCGGCTGGCCCGGCATCGGCACGCTCCTGCTCAATGCGATCAACGAGGTCGACATCCCGGTCATCATGGGCACGGTGCTGGTCGGCGCCTTCTTCACCGTCGCGGCCAACTTGATCGTGGACCTGGCCTACGCGGCGCTCGACCCGCGCGTGCGCTACGCTTGAGACGCGATGCATGAGGGGAGAGGAGTACCAACGATGCCACGCACGGGCGCGCTCAGCCGCCGTCGCTTCCTCGGCGGTGCCGCCACCACGCTGATCGGACTGACCGCCGCCTGCAGCGGCGCCC
>JBHOQZ010000324.1:0-4448 GCA_042408635.1 Chloroflexota bacterium | reverse complement strand
GCGCTGCTGGCCGGGCTGATGATCGAGCCGAGCACGCCCGGCGCGAAGAAGATCACCGCCAGCAGCAGGAGCGGGCCGTACTGCGCGTAGGTGCGCAGCGTGTAAGCTTGGCGCTCGGGCAGGAAGCCGAGCACCACGCTGAAGCCGTCGAGCGGCGGGATCGGGATCATGTTGAAGACGGCCAGCGAGACGTTCACGATCAGGATGATGCGCACGAGCTGGAAGAGGTCGGGGCTGTAGGCGCGCGCCGGCTCGAGCAGGAAGACGACCACGGCCGCCGTGATGATGTTCGAGAGCGGGCCGGCGAACGCCACCAGCGCCATGCCGACGTTCGGGTTCGGGCGCAGGTACCGCGGATCGACCATGACCGGCCGACCCCAGCCGATCCCCACGCCGGTCAGCGCGGTGAAGATCATCATGATGGTGCCCAGCGGGTCAAGATGGGCGAGCGGATTGAGCGTGACGCGCCCGTCCTTCTTGGGGGTGAGGTCGCCCAGCCAGTAGGCGGAGAGGGCGTGGCTCGCCTCGTGGACGGTGATGCCGACCACGAGCGCGATCATGAAATACGCGAACTCCCAGGGGTCGAACCGTAGCATCGGGGTGCACTTTCCGCTATACTCGCGGACCAACAACGCTGCGGTCCGCGCCCTGCCCGCCGAAAGCCCGGGCCCGGGCAGCTTCAGTATAGCAGGTTGCCCGCCCGCAGCTATTGCACGTTCGTGCAGTAGTATTGTATACTCTTGCATATCTTCGCCTGGGAGGAGTGGCTTTGGGAGGCCAACCCGGTTCCGGTCCGAGCGGCGTCACCGCCGCGCAGGGGTTCCGCGCCGGCAGCGTCTACGCCGGCATCAAGAGCGGCGGGCGCGATCTCGCGCTCATCTACTCCGAGCGTCCCTGCGCCTCGGCCGCCGTCTTCACGCAGAACGCGATCCAGTCGCCGGCCGTGCGCGTCTCGCGCGAGCGGTTCGCGGGCGGGCGGGTGCGGGCGGTGATCGCGAACTCCGGCAACGCCAACGCCTGCACCGGCCAGCAGGGCCTCGCCAACGCGACGCGGATGACCGAAGAGGCGGCGCGCCGGCTCGGCCTCGACCCGAGCGAGGTCGCGGTTTGCTCGACCGGCATCATCGGCATCCAGCTCCCGATGGATAAGATCGTGCCTGCCATCGCCCGGATCGAGCCCACGCGCGAGGGCGGCCACGACTTCGCGCTCGGCATCATGACGACCGATTCGCACCCCAAGGAGGCGAGCGGCACGGTCGAGCTGGGCGGCGTGACGGTGGCGATCGGCGGCGCCTGCAAGGGCGTCGGCATGATCTACCCGAACATGGCGACCATGCTCGCCTTCATGACGACCGACGCCGCCGTCGAGCCGGCCTACCTCAAGGCGATGTGGAAACGCGTCGTCGACCGCTCATGGAACATGATCTGCGTCGACGGCGACTCGAGCACCAATGACACCGCGCTCATCCTCGCCAACGGCGCCGCCGGCAACCAGCCGATCGGGGAGGGGAGCCCCCACGCCGCGGCCTTCGAGGCGGCGATGACCCGCGTGGCGATCGCGCTGGCGAAGCAGAACGCGCGCGACGGGGAGGGCGCCACCAAGCTCCTCGAGGTGCGCGTCACCGGCGCCGCCAGCTACGAGGACGCGCGCAAGATCGCGCGCGAGATCACGCGCTCCCCGCTCACCAAGGCGGCCGTGCACGGGCGCGACCCGAACTGGGGGCGCATCATGTGCGCCGCCGGCTACAGCGGCGGCCGACTCGACGAGGAGCGGGTCGTGCTCAAGATCGGCGGGGTAACGCTCTTCGAGCGGGGCGCGCCGGTCGAGGGCGCGCGCGAGCGCGCGGCGGCCGAGATGCGCGGGGAGCTGGTGGTGGTCGAGCTCGACTGCGGCCTAGGCGAGGGCGCCGCCACCGCCTGGGGCTGCGACCTGACTGAGCAGTACGTGCGCGAGAACTCGGAATACTCGACCTGAGCGTGAGCGATCAGCCGACGCGGTGATCGGCAGCGTGGCCGACCGCCGCGCCGCACGTGGTGGGGAACGATGTCGCCGTCCATGCGCATGACCGCGGGCCGAATCTGACGTTGGGGGCGGGCCGCCCTCGCTGGTCGACGCCGGCGGGGTCTCCGGGCGCCTGCCCCCGACTCTGATTGCTCGCGCGTTGTGCCGAAAGGGGCAAGGGCTGCCCCGGGGCGCGGGCAGGTCGAGGTGGACCGGCCCGCGGAAAGTGCGATGACAGGGAACAATGACTGGAACCTCACGCTGCGGGAAGCGCTGCCCTACATTCCGCGCTTCCAGGGCAAGATGATCGTCGTCAAGCTCGGCGGCAGCACGCTGGGCAGCGAGGACACCACGCTCGAGGACATTGCCGTCCTGCGCAGCCTCGGCGTGCGACCGATCCTCGTCCACGGTGGTGGCGCCGAGATTTCCGAATGGGTGCGCCGGGCCGGCCACGAGCCGCGCTTTATCAACGGTCTGCGCGTCACCGACGAGGTGACCATGGAGATCGTGGCGATGGTGCTGGGCGGCAAGATCAACAAGCAGCTCGTGGCCGGCCTGGCCGCCTACGGCTGCCCGGCCGTGGGCCTCAGCGGCCTCGACGGCCCGATCCTGCGCGCCCGGATCAAGAATCCCGACCTCGGGCTGGTCGGCGAGGTCGAGAGCGTCGACCTGCGGCCGGTGCTGGGCCTGGTCGAGGCGGGCTACGTGCCCGTGATCGCGCCGCTCGCCCTCGGCCCGCACAACCAGGCGCTCAACCTGAACGCCGACACCGCCGCGGCCGAGATCGCGGCCGCCGCCCGCGCGGCGAAGCTCGTCTTCCTCACCGACGTGCCGGGGGTGAAGGGCGCCGACGGGCAGCTCCTCTCGACACTCACCCCGACCGAGGTGGACCGCCTGATCGCCGACGGGGTGATCAAGGGCGGCATGATCCCGAAGGTCGAGGCGTGCCTGGTTGGGCTGCGCGGCACCGACCGCGCCCACATCATCGACGGCCGCGTCCCCCACGCGCTCCTGAAGGAGCTCTACACCGACGAGGGCGTGGGCACCATGATCACCGGCGAGCAGCGGGCCGACGTGGGCCAGCCGGAACTGGCGATCAGCAGCGACTAGGCGCGGCGCCCGTGCCTGGTGGCCCATTCAGCACGGACGGCCACCGGGCACGGGCCGCGACCGAGGCGCGCGATCGCCGGCTGCACGCTGCGGAGGAGAAAACGGATGAACACGGCCGATTGGAAAGCGCTCGAAGCGCGGCACTACATGCGCACCTTCAACCGCCTGCCGGCGGTCCTCGACCACGGCGAGGGCGTGCGCGTCTGGGACACCGACGGCAAGTGCTATCTCGACCTGGTCGCCGGGATCGCGGTCAACGCGCTCGGGCACAACCACCCGAAGCTCGTCAAGGCGATCAGCGAGCAGGCAGCCAAACTGATCCACGTCTCGAACCTCTACTACAGCATCCCGCAGCTCGAGCTGGCGAAGCTGATCTGCGAGAACTCGGCGGGCGACCGCGTCTTCTTCGGCAACAGCGGCGCCGAGGCGAACGAGGGCGCGATCAAGCTCGCCCGCAAGTGGGGCAAGACCAAGAAAGACGGCGCCTACGAGATCGTGACCGTCTCGGGCGCCTTCCACGGCCGCACGATCGCCACGCTGGACGCCACCGGCAACAAGAAGTACATGCAGGACTTCACGCCGATGCCGGGCGGCTTCGTCCATGTGCCGTTCAACGACGTCGAGGCGCTCGAGCGCGCCGTCGGGCCCAAGACAGCGGCGGTCATGCTCGAGGTGGTGCAGGGCGAGAGCGGCGTCCACCTGGCCACCAGCGAGTTCCTGCGCATGGCGCGCCACCTCTGCGACGAGCACAACGCCCTGCTCGTGCTTGATGAGGTGCAGACCGGCATCGGCCGCACCGGCTCCTTCCTCGGCTACGAGCAGTACGGGATCGCCCCCGACGTCTTCACGCTCGCCAAGGCGCTGGCGGGCGGCGTGCCGATCGGCGCGGTGGTCGCGACCGAGCGCGCCGCGATCTTCACCCCCGGCGACCACGGCTCGACGTTCGGCGGCAACCCGCTCGCCTGCGCGGCGGGCGTGGCGGTGGTGCGGACCGTGCTCGAGGACGGCATCCTGGAGAACGTGAAGACGGTCGGCGCCTACTTCCTGGGCAAGCTCGAGGAACTGGTGGCGAAGCACGAGGTGGCGGCGCGAGCGCGCGGGCGCGGGCTCATGCTCGCGCTCGACCTCACGGCCGAGATCGCGCCGCAGGTGCAAGGCCAGGCGTTCGCCAAGGGGCTGATCGTGAACGCGACCGGCCCGACGACGCTGCGCATGGTGCCGCCGCTCATCCTCACTCAGGCGGACGTCGACGAGGCGATCACGATCCTCGACGCCGTCCTGGCCGAGAGCGAGGTGAAGGTCGCCTGAGCCGCGGGCTGGCGGAGAAGCGGCGCCG
>JBHOQZ010000322.1:0-2143 GCA_042408635.1 Chloroflexota bacterium | reverse complement strand
CGGCGCCGGCCGGCAGCGGGGCGCCGGTCATGATGCGGATCGCGCAGCCCGCCTCGACGGAGCGGCTTGGCGTCGAGCCGGCGGGCACCTCCTCGACCACCCGGAGCTCGACCGGCCGGTGGGGCGAGGCGGCGGCAACGTCGGCGTGGCGCACCGCGTAGCCGTCCATGGCGGCGTTGTCGTACGGCGGGCTGTCGAACGTCGCGCGCACGTCCTCGACGAGCACCTGGCCGAGCGCGTCGAGCAGCGCCCGCGCCTCGGCCGGGAGCCGCTCGACGCTAGCCAGGATCCGCCCCAGCGCCTCTTCGACCGTGATCATGCTTGCTTTTTTGCTTGTTCGTTCGTTTGTTGCAATCCTCACCCTGGGTGGGCTAGGGTGCGAGGCCGGCGCCACTTCAATTGTACCGAACGCCGCGGTAGCCTACCCCCTCGATCCCCGAGATATCGACCGTATGAACCTTCCTCCACGATCGAGCGGTCGGCGCCCCGCTCCTCGCCGCACCGGCGCACGAGAAGCCCGGCCATTCCCGCCACCCGGCCCAGCCCTCGGCGGGTCAGCACGCCCGCCGGGGGCGCCTTGGGGGCACTCACCGGACGCCACGGGCTACCCCAGCCCGCCGGCGGCCTCGCCGGGTGGCGCAGCCGGCTGGGCGCCGGTCGCCGGTTCGAGGCCGAGCCGCTCGGGGTAGGTGTAGACGTTGAACCCGATCGACCGGATGTAGCCCACCACGGTGACGCCGAGCCGGCGGGCCAGCTCGATCGAGAGCGCGGTCGGCGAGGTACGCGAGCCCACGACCGGCACCCGCAGCCTCGCGCACTTGAGCAGCATCTCCGACGAGATGCGGCCAGTAGTGAGCACCGCCAGCCGATCCATCGGGCGGCGCCGCAGTAGGCACTCACCGATCACCTTGTCGACCGTGTTGTGGCGGCCGATGTCCTCGGCCACGACCACCAGCGCCTGATCATCGGTGGCGCAGGCGGCGTGGATGCCGCCGCCGCTGCGATAGGTGATCGCGCGCTCGTACAGCTCGAGCATGGCGGCCTGAAGGCGCTGCGGCGTCACCACCGGCTCGAAGTCGGTCAGCGGTCGCAGACTCCGCTCCTCGATCATGCTCGCGGGCGTGGCCGAGCAGCCCGAGCCGAGGGTGAGCCGGTTGAAGCGGATCGTCCGAGGCGGGTCGAGCCGGATCTCCGCGCACTGATCGTCGGCGCAGACGCGGAAATAGTCGAGCTCGTCCGGGTCGGCAATGAGGTCGTTGAGGTAGAGGAAGCCGACCACCAGCGCCTTGAGCTGCCGAGGCGTGCACATCACCGTGATCAGCTCGTCGCCCTCGTTGGTGATGGTGAGCGGCACCTCGCGCGGGACGAACTTCCGCACCGGCGTCAGACGGCCGCCCTCCCAGCGATGGAAATCGAGCTCCTCCGCGCCGATCTGCACCGTCAGGCTCCTGCCGGGTCGCGGGAGGGGCGCCCGCCCGGCTCGGCTGACCCCTCGGCGCCGACCGCGCGCGTCGAGGGGACCGGATCACCTGCCCCGACCGGTCGGCGCGGCTCGTAGCGCTGCCCCTGCGGCCGGTAGGGCTCCCCGCGCGCGGGCAGCTCGAGCGCCGCCGCGAGCTCGGCCGGCGTGTTCACGTTGACGAACGAGAGCAGCAGCGGGTCGAGCCGCTCGAGCTCGGCGCGCGGGACGAAGTTGATGCGGACATCGTCGAAGAAGCCGATGATCCGGCGCTGCCCGGCCTCGAGCCGGGTGCGGATCGGCCCGGCGCAGCGCACGCTGTAGCAGGCGTGGAGCGGCTCGACCAGTCCGTCGATCATCGGCACCACCGCATCGAAGCCGTCCAGCCGACGCGCCAGGTCCGCCAGGAGCGCGGGGTTGAGGAACGGCATATCGCCCGCCACGACGACGCAGCGGTCACCCGCCGCCCGCTCGAGCCCGGTCAGGATCCCCCCGAGCGACCCGTTGCCGGGCAGGACGTCGGGCAGCCCGCGCACGGGCACGCGCGCCCCGTCCGGCCGGACGACCGGCGGCAACTCGACCGTGCGCCCGACCACCAGCACCTCGTGGCAGCACTCGGCCAGCCGCCGCACGTTGCGCTCGAGCAACGTCTCGCCCTCGAACTCGAGGCCGAGCTTGTCGCGC
>JBHOQZ010000320.1:0-3635 GCA_042408635.1 Chloroflexota bacterium | reverse complement strand
GCTCCTCCCGGCGCGCGGACCAGGCGCACTCCATCACTGCATGCGCACACTTTTCTATAGTATCTCACACATCATCATCGCCGCCCAGCCCGCAAGCCCCTACCCCGGCCCCGCGGCGGCACGGTGTTTGCGTCGGGACTCGGTGATGGAAGCAAACATGCGAGCGCGATCACCCGCCCACCCGGCCGCCGGTGTGGCGATCCGGGGGACGCACTGACGGCGCAGGCAGGTGAGGCGCGCGCCGCCGCAGGTGAAGCCAGGTGGGAGCCGTGGTGAGACCGGCCACCCTGCTGGTCGCGCTGGCCGCGCTGCTGGCGGCCTCGGAAGCCGGGACGCTCGACGCCGCGCGCTGGAGCGAGCCACGGGGAGCCGCGCCGCGAGCGGCCTGGGTGATTCTCACCACCGGACCCGGCACCCTTCATCACCGGCGACATCTGGCCGGCCGGCACGACCAACCCGGTGCCGCGCGGCGCCGCGCTGACCGACAACGGCGGTGGCGTCGCCAGACCCTGAAAGCCGCCCGCGCTCGTCCGCTGACCAGGCGGGTCGGCCGTGGGCTGGGACGGCGCGCGGGTACCCGGCTCAGCGGGGCAGGTTGCTGAAGCTGGTGGCGACGAGGCCCCCCTGGCCGAACGTCGTGTCGAGCCCGCCGGCCGGCGTGTAGCGCAGCAGGGCGAAGTCGCTCCCAATCTTCGGGCCGATCGTGCCCGCCGTGAGGATGCGGCCGTCGGGCTGGAGCGCGACCGCGTTGGCCCAGCCCGTCTGGTCGGCCAGCGTCGTGACCAGCCCGGCCGCGCCGAAGCCGAGGTCGAGCGAGCCGTCGGGGTGGTAGCGGGCGACGACGAGGTTATCGTTGCCCGCGAAGCTGGCCGCCCCCGCGACCACGATCGGGCCATCGGGCTGGAGGACGACGGCGTGCGCTTCGCTGGTGGTGTCGGGCGCGGCCAGCACGGGCGCGGCGGCTGGCGCGCGCGTGACGACGTGCGCCAGCGCCCAGAGAGCGAGGAGCGCGACGAGCAGCCCCCGCGGGCCACGCGGCAGAGCGACCATGGCGAGCTAGCCTCCGATCGGCAACCACGAACCACTTCGACACGAACAACATGCCAGCCAATTGCCTGCATGTCTGCCGCCTACCTGACACAATCGAGGTGGTCACCGTGACTGAAGTGTGACATGCAAGTTGCACCACACTCACTCTAACCTAGCTCGCGGATTGCGTGAAAGCTTCTCAAAGGTCATGGTCTGGCCGTCGCCATCCGGCCGGTGGATATGGGAGCGCCTCCGTGAGGCCGGCTTGGCGGCGCTGGCGGCAAGCGTGGTGGCGGCCTGCCAGGGCGTCGCCGAAGACCGGCGGTGCCGATCTCCGGTGCGACTCAACTGGGGCTGAGGAGGTCGTGGAGGGAGCGGTCGGTGTGGAGGCGCGTGATCGCCTCGCCCAGCAGCGGCGCCAGGCTCACAACCTCGATCGGCAGCGGTGGCGCGGCGGACCGGGCCATGCTATCGGTGGTGACGAACCGCCCGAGCCGGAGCGCCTGCAGGCGCTCGACCGCCTGGCCTACCAGAAGCGCGTGGCTGGCCACGACATTGACGGGCGGGCGGGCGCCCGCGGCGAGCATGGCAGCGGCCGCCGCCTCGATCGTGCCACCGGTGCTGATCATGTCGTCGACGATCCAGGGGATGCGCCCCTGCACGTCGCCGGTCACGCGACGCACGCTCACGCGCTCGCTGCTGACACGCGTCTTGTGGACGATCGCCACGGGCAGGTCGAGGGCGCTCGCGTAGCGCTCGGCCAGCCGGGTCGCGCCCAGGTCGGGGGCGACGATCACCGCGTCGCGGTCGACTGCCGGGCGGATCGCCTCGACCAGCGCGGGCACGGCGCTGACGTGTTCGAGTGGCACCGAGACGATCCCCTCGAGCGCCGCGGTGTGCAGGTCGACCGCGACGGCGCGCTGGATGCCGGCGACCTGCAGCGTGTCGGCCACTACCCGTGCCCCCACCGCCTCGCGGCCGCCCGCGCGCCGGTCCTGCCGAGCGTAGCCGAAGTAGGGCACGACCGCGGTCAGCCGCGCGGCGCCGGCCCGCCGGCAGGCATCGGCCAGCAACAGGAGCTCGATCAGGTGGGTTTCGACCGGCGGGCTGGTGGGCTGGACCAGGTAGACGTCGCGCCCGCGCACGCTCGCCTGGACCTCGACGCGCAGCTCGCCGTCGGGGAAGCGGGTGATGCTGCGGGCGGCGCTCGTCACGCCCAGGTGCCGCGCGATCGCCGCGCCGAGCGGCTCGTTCGCCGTCCCGGCCAGCAGCATCAGCTCCATCGCCAGCCCTCTCCGTTTCCGCTGGCCGGGCCGCACCGACCGGCCTACCGCCGCGAGGCGCCCGCAGCCGGCACCTCGTCCGTTGGTCCGGCCGTCGCGGCCAGCGTCAGAACGCGGTCGCCCGCCGCTCGGGCCGCCCGCGCGGAGATTGTACCGCTTGCGGGCCGCGCGGTCGGCGGGCGGCCGGACCGAACTGGGCCCGTCGGGCCAGGTGGTGGCCGGAGATCAGCGGGAGCAGCCGGAGCTCTGGACGGCGTCGAGCATCACGTTCCAGGCGGGCTTGATCGTCATCGCGGCATCGCTCTGGGTGAGCCCGTAGTGGTCGGTGAAGGTGCTCGAGGCGGTGTTGAAGTCGCGCAGAGAGAAGACGCTGACCTGAGCGATGTTGAGCGCGGCCCGCTGATCGCAGGCCGCCTGGAGGATCGCCTGCAACCGGGACGCCTGATCGACGGCGTCGAGCACGGGGTAACCGGTTTCGGTCACCAGCAGCGGCACCGCGCTGCCGAGGCCGTTGTTCGCCATGATCGTGCGCGCCCGGTTGAGCGAGGTCGTCATGTCCTGGTAGGTGTTGCCGGTGCCGGCCGGCCAGACGCCGGGGTAGGTATGCCAGGCGAACCAGCCGAGCGCGGCGCGGAAGGTTGTGCCACCACTGGTCATCAGCGTCTGGACGTAGGTTGCGTCCGAGGCGTTGCCGGTGTCGGCGACGTCGAAGCCGACCGTCGAGGCGGCGCCCATCGCCGTGAGCTGCTGCTTCGCCGCGATCACCCCCTGCACGACCGCATCGTTGACCCCCGCGAACGGGCCGTCGGAGGCGGCCGGATCGCCCCAGGTGATGTTGCCCTCGTTGCCGATGTTGTAGCGCGCGATCCGCGCACCGTAGCGGGCGACGACGCTGGTCACCCAGCGCGCGTAGCCCGCCGGATCGGCCGGCGACCCGGTGGAGGCGAGCTTGTAGCGCAGGGTGAGGGTGATCGAGAAGGGCGGGGAGGCGCCCGCGTACTGCTGGAGCTGGCCGTCGTAGTACGACCAGAACCAGGACTGGCCGGCATCGTTGTAGGACATGTAGAGGTGGGCGTCGAACGGCCGATTGCCGCGCAACTGCTGCATGCGCGCGACGACCGTGGTCCCGCTGGGTGAGGTCGTGGCCGAGGCTTCGGTCGGGTAGACGCCGAACAGGATCCCGCCCGGGTTCGGGCTGGCCGTCGGGGAGGCGACGGTCGTGGCCGTCGGCAGCAGGGGCCGAGGCGTGGGTGTGGGAGTCGGTGTGCGCTTCGCGCTGGCGGCCAGACCCGCCGCCCCGCCGCCCTCGACCGGCGCGCCGGG
>JBHOQZ010000319.1:0-3015 GCA_042408635.1 Chloroflexota bacterium | reverse complement strand
CATGAGGCTCACGCCGGGTCCGGCGGTCGAGGTCATCGCCTTCACGCCTGCGTAGGAAGCGCCCAGCACCATGCCGATCGAGGCGATCTCGTCCTCGGCCTGCACCACCGAGCCGCCGACCTGCGGTAGCTCGGTCGCCAGGAACTCCATGACATCCGAGGCGGGGGTGATCGGGTAGCCGGCCAGGAACCGGCAACCGGCCGCGATCGCTCCGATCGACACCGCCTGGTTACCGGAGATGAGGATGACGTTGGGGTTTCTCTCGCCCGGTTGGAGCTGGTAGTCGGCGCGGTGCGGGACGTGCTCGATCACGTAGTCGAGGCCGGCCTGGAGCGCCTCGAGGTTCTTGTTGATGACGTCCTCGCCCTTGCGCAGAAACTTCTCGCGCAGCAGGCCGCGGATGACGTCGACCTCGAGGCCGAACAGGGCGGCGCAGACGCCGACGGCCACCACGTTCTTGCCGAGCTCGAAGCGCAGGCGGCGCTTGGCGATGTCGGTGAGCGGCACGTCGACCTGGCTGTGCCCCTCCGAGGCCGGCGGCGTCAGCTCGTCCGAGTCGTAGATGAGGAGCCCGCCCGGCCGGAGGTCGCCGATGTTGACGTCGTACGCCTCCTGGTTGAAGGCAAGAAGAATGTCGACCCCGTCACCGCGCGAGTGCAGCCGCCGATCGCTCAAGCGGATCTGGAAAAGGGCGTGGCCGCCCTTGATCTCGGCGGGGGGAACGTAGTCGGTGAGCACGTAGAAACCGGCGCGGGCTGATGCCTGGGCGAGCAGTTGGCCCGTGCTCTGAACGCCTTCACCCGCTTCCCCGGCGATCCGTATCACCAGGTCGTTGCTACGCAAGCTGACTCCTCCCTTTCTGGCCCTGGCCCCGTTGCCCTGGCGAGACACCTCCCGCTGCGGCCACGCCGCCGCAACCTTCGTGGTGCGCCCATTATAGCGCCACGCTCGATCGCGCGATAATCACCCGGACGAGCAGCCTAGCGCACCTCGAAACTGCCAAGCTCAGCCACCTCACCGCCCTCCCCGCGCAGCCGCAACCGGTAGTCGCCCGGCGCGAGCCCACCGACGGGGAGGCGCTGCTGCTCCCGAACCACCGATCCGGTCGTCCACACCGTCGGTGGGTACGCTGCGCCGCCGGGACGCGAGTCGAGGCGAAGGGTTACTCTGCCGGCCGCGTCCACGACCTCGACCGAGCTGTGCAGCTCGCCGGGCGGGTTCGTCCGGGCTGCCCAGTAGAGGGCGAGCCGCGCCGTCTCTTCGCGCGGGAGCACGTCGCGCTCGCCGTCCTCCCCGACGATCCCCAGGCTCCACCCGACGAGTTCAAGCTCCCCAATCGCCGCGTCGAGTCGGCGCGGCGGCACCGGGTTCGGCGCGTCGGCGGCCGGCGGCTCGATCCGCACCGTGGCGGCGGCGATGTGGTCCCCGAGCGGGGCTCCGTCGGCGGCCCGGACCGCCAGGCGCTCGCCCGTGGCGGCGTCGTAGAGGCCGACGATGAGGGTGTAGCTGCCGGCGGGTGTGCCCTCGACCACGGGTACGCCGAGCCGGTCCTCGATCACCTCGCCCGGTTGCCAGGTCGTGGTGGGGCGCTGACCCGCGACCGGCTCGGCGTCGCGCTGGCCCACCAGCAGCTCCTGCCCGTCCAGAAGCTGCGCGAAAACCGTGTAGCGCATCGCAAGCGGAGCGAGAGCCCGCCACCGCAGGGTCACGGGCACTACGCCACCGCTCGGCACGCTCGACCGGCCGATCCCCGCCGCCTCCAACGCGATCACGTCCCCGAAGCGGGCATCGACGCTGCGCGTCGGGGCATCGTCACCCGTCTCGTAGAGCGCGAGGCGCGGTCCGCCAAACCAGCGGTCGAACGCCTTCCAGGTGTGGCGGTCGAGCCAGGTGCTCACCGCGCCGCTCGGGTCCGCCTCGCGCTCGGCCCAGTAGACGACCCAGAGGCGCGGATGCGCGCGCGCCAGCGCCGCCAGCGTGCTTTCGGTCTCCTCGGCTCGAGTGCGACCCGGGGTGGGCAGGGGAACGACCGGTTGCGCGCCCCGGTAGTAGTAGCCGAAGATTTCGATCTGGCCCGGCGCGCTGAGCACGATCGCGTCGTCGGGTGCGGCCCGCGCCGTGATGTAGGCAGCCAGGCCGCGGTAATCGTCGCGCTGCGCGGCCGGATCGCGCCAAAGCCGGTCGACGGCCGGCGACCACGTCCAGATCAGGCCGGCGGTCAGCACGGCTGTGAACGCGGCCGTCCCGAGGCGGGCCGGAGCAGCCCGCACCGAGAGGCGCCTGAGCCAGAGTGCGGGGGCGGCGCAGGCCACCCCGAGCACCAGCGCGAGCGCCGGGGCCGTTGGCAGCAGGAAGCGGATCTGGAAGGCGCTCCGCTCGAGGCTGGCGGCCGCGAGCGCGGCCACCGGCAGCCAAAGCCACAGCACGGGCAGCCACCGGCGCCGGTCGAGCAGGCAGAGAAGCGAACCGACTGCCAGCAGCCCGAGCAACGTGGGCCAGAGCCACGCCGGCGGCGACCAGAACAGGCCGAAGGCGAGCTGGCGGAGCGCCAGCGCGGGCGCCGCCAGCGGGTCGAGCGACCCCGGCTGCCGGCGCGCATCGAGCGCCGCCCACGAGACGCGCGTCAGCCAGAGCAGGAAGACGGCGAGCATGCCCGCGTGCACCACGAGCCAGCCCCGCCACAGCCGCCGGGGCGCGACCAGCACCAGCCAGAGGCCGACCGCCGCCACTGCCACCCCGGCCACGTATTGCGTCAGCGCCGTCGCCAACCCGAGCAGCCCGTAGGTTGCCCAGAGTGCCGCCGTCACCCGCCGCCCCGCCGCGAGGCGGCCGGTCGGCCCCATCGCGTCGGCGGCGGGTGACGCGTCGTGAGGTTGCCCGGTCGCGACGTCGCGGGTTCGCTGCGTCGCCCCTGCCTCGGGTTGCCCGGGGGTGATCCCCCGGGCTGAGGTTGCGAAGCCCGCTGAAGCGGGCTGGGACGTGCGCACCTCGGCCGACGAAGGGAGGTTGTGGAAA
>JBHOQZ010000316.1:0-3713 GCA_042408635.1 Chloroflexota bacterium | reverse complement strand
CTGCGCCGGTGCGCAGCGCGCCGCCGGCCGCGCCACCCCGCCCCTCGGCGCTCACGCCCGCCCCGGCGCTGCCGCAGGGGCCGCCGACACCGGTCCGACCGGCTGGGACGCGCTGAGATGCCGCCGTCGGCGATCCCCGCTGCCCAGATCCTGCTCGGCGCGCTGCTGGCCTTCGCGCTCGGGCGCCTCCTCGCGCCCGGCTACATCGGCTGGCTGCGCCGACGCAAGCTCGGCGACCGGCCGCGCGACGAGCTGACGATGCACCAGACCAAGGCGGGTACGCCGACCATGGGCGGTTGGTTGATCGTCGTGCCCACGCTGCTTGTCAGCCTCGCTCTTCCGGGCGACGGGGCGGGGCCGTCGTCAGAGGCGCTACCTGCGCTCGCCGGGCTGCTGCTCTTCGCCGCGCTCGGCGCGGTCGACGACTGGCGCAAGCTCAAGGGCGGTCGCGGCCTCGGCTTCCCAGTGCGCTGGAAGTTCCTGCTCCACGGCGCGGTGGCGCTCCTGCTCGGGCTCTGGCTCCAGTACGGCCTCGGCCTGGACGCCGTGGCGGTGCCGGGGCTGGGCGCGCTCGGGCTGGGGGCGGCGTTCGCGCCGTTCGCTGCGCTCGTGATCTTTTGCGCGGCCGCCGGGGTCAACGAGACGGACGGCCTCGACGGCCTGGCGAGCGGGGTGACGGCGATCGTGCTGCTGGCGCTGCTGGCGCTCGCGCTCTGGCAGGGCGCGGCCGCCGCGGCCGGGCTCTGCCTGATCGCGCTCGGCGCGCTCCTCGCCTTCCTCTGGGACAACGCCCATCCGGCGGCGGTGTTCATGGGCGATACCGGCTCGCTCGCGCTGGGGGCGTTCGTGGGGGTGCTGGCGGTCCAGCTTGGCGCCTCGCTGCTGCTGCCGATCATCGGCGTCGTGTACCTGATGGAGCTGGCCTCGGTGATCATCCAGGTCGCCTACTTCAAGCGCACGGGCGGCCGGCGCATCTTCAAGATGAGCCCGATCCACCACCACTTCGAGCTCTCGGGCTGGCGGGAAGTGCAGGTCGTGCAGCGGTTCTGGATCATCTCGGCGCTGGGCGGCCTGGCCGGCCTAGCGCTCTACGCCTGGGGCCGCTGATGGGCCGCTTCACCGGTCGCGGTGCTGTGCTCATTGGCCTCGCCCGCACGCACATTGCGCTCGCCCGCTACCTGGTCGGGGAGGGTGCGCGCGTGCGCATCACCGACCTCAAACCGGCCGAGCAGCTGACGGACGAGCTGGCTCAGCTTGCCGACCTGGCCGACAGGATCGAGTTCCGGCTCGGCGGCCACACCCTCGACGACGTGCTCGACGCCGACATTGTCTTCGTCACGCCGGGCGCCCGGCGCGACGTCGGCATCGTCCGGCAGGCGATCGAGGCGGGCCGGCCGGTGTCCAGCGAGATCGAGTTGCTGTTCGAGCTCTGCCCGGCGCCGATCGTCGGCATCACCGGCAGCAGCGGCAAGACCACGACCACGACGCTGACCGGGCTCATCCTCGAGCGCACCGGCCGGCGCGTCTGGGTCGGCGGCAACATCGGTCGCCCACTGATCACCCACGTCGCTGAGATGACGCCCGACGATCTGGTCGTGCTCGAGCTCTCCAGCTTCCAACTCGAGCCGATGGTCGCGAGCCCCGCCATCGCCGCGATCACGAACATCACGCCGAATCACCTCGACCGCCACCCCTCGATGGAGGCGTACGCGGCGGCCAAGGCGAACATTCTGCGCTACCAGCGCCCCGACGACCGCGCGGTCCTCAACGCCGACGACCCGGTCGGGTCCGCGCAGGCGCCGCTCACCCCGGCGCGGCTCGCCTGGTTCTCGCGCCGGCGTGCCGTCGCCCGCGGCGCCTTTCTCCAGACCGAGGCGGGCGCCGGCGGCGTGCTCACCCTGCGCGACGACGACCAAACCACCCCGATCTGCTCGACCGCCGAGCTGAAGCTGCCGGGCGTCCACAACTGGGAGAACGCGCTGGCGGCGGCGGCGATCGCGGCGGCGGCCGGCGCCACGGCCGAGCACGCGCGGCCCGTCCTGACCAGCTTCACGGGCGTGCCGCACCGGCTCGAGCTCGTGCGCACGCGCCGGGGGGTAGCGTGGTATAACGACTCGATCGCGACGGCGCCCGAGCGCACGCTGGCCGCGCTGCGCAGCTTCGACCGGCCCGTCGTGCTCATGCTCGGTGGCCGCGACAAGCACCTGCCGCTCGAGGAGCTGGCGGCGGAGGTGGTGCGGCGCGGCCGGGCCGCCGTGCTGTTCGGCGAGGCCGCGCCGCTGCTGGAGGTGGCGTTGCGGGCGGCCGATCCGGGCGGCAGGCTGGTGCGGCGGCGGGTCGAGCGGCTGCCGGAGGCGGTGGCCGCCGCGGCCGAGCTGGCGCGGCCGGGCGACGTGGTGCTGCTCTCACCTGCCTGCACCAGCTACGACCAGTACAACGATTTCGAGGAGCGCGGGGCGCACTTCCAGCGCCTCGTGGCGGAGCTGGGCGAGTGAAGGATCTGCGCGAGCGGCTGTCACGCCCCGGGCACCCCGACTACTGGCTGATGGGCGCGGTGGCGGCGCTGCTCATCATCGGGCTGAACATGGTCTACAGCGCGAGCTTCGTCATCGCGCACAACAGCCCGGTCTACCGCGACGAGAGCTATTTCGTGGCGCGGCAGGCGTTCTTCATCCTGCTCGGCCTGATCGCGATCGCGGTGCTGATGCAGATCGACTACCGGGTGCTGCGTCGGTTGAGCGCCGTGGGCATGATCGCGGTGATCGTCCTGCTCGTCGTCGTCGTGCTGCCGGGCGTGAGCTTCAACATCAACGAGTACGGCGCGCAGCGCTGGATCAAGGTCGGCCCGATTCAGGTGCAACCGAGCGAGCTGGCCAAGCTGGCGATCGTGGTCTTCTTCGCCGACTGGCTGGCGCGCAAGGGCGAGCACGTGGCCCACCTCTCCTACGGCTCGATCCCGTTTGCCATCATCCTGTCGATCATCTGCGGGCTGATCATGCTCCAGCCCGACTTGGGCACCACGATCGTGGTCGGGATGACGGCGGTGGCCGTCTTCTTCATAGCGGGCGCCGACGTGCGCCATTTCCTGCTGGGCGTGGCGCTCAGCGTGACCGGGATCTGGTTCCTGATCCACAGCGCCGCCTACCGCGCCTCGCGCCTGGCCGCCTTCCTCGACCCCGAGAGCGATCCGCTCGGCCGCGGCTGGCACATCCTGCAGAGCACGATCGCCATCGGCTCGGGCGGGCTGTTCGGCGTGGGGCTGGGCGCCTCGCGGCAGAAGCACTACTACCTCTTCGGCGCGCACACCGACGTCATCTTCGCCGTGATCGCGGAGGAGACGGGCCTGATCGGCGCGCTGGTCGTGCTGGCGCTGTTCGGCGTGGTGGCCTTCCGCGGCTACAAGATCACGCGCAACGCCCCCGACACCTTCGGCGCGCTGCTCGCGGCCGGCTTCACTTGCTCGATCGTCTTCCAGGCGCTCATCAACATCGCGGTGGTCGTCGGTGTCGTCCCCTTCACCGGGATCACGCTGCCGTTCCTGAGCTATGGCGGCTCGTCGCTGCTGGTGCTGCTTATCGGCGTCGGGATCCTCTTGAGCGTGTCGTGCCGCATCCGGCGCGGGGACGAGGCCACGGTCGAGCCGGTCACCGCCTACCCCGCCGCGCCGATCCTCCGGCCGCGCGCCGCCCCGCTGCCGCGGCGCGACGGCGCCG
>JBHOQZ010000143.1:0-5456 GCA_042408635.1 Chloroflexota bacterium | reverse complement strand
TGGTGGACGACTACGTGGCGCGGCGGGCGCGCTTCCGAGAGGATCACCTGCGCCGGGCGCGCGAGGCGCACGCGCGCGGGGAGCTCCTGCTCGCCGGGGCGTTCAGCGATCCGGTCGATCTCGCCCTGCTGGTCTTCAGGGTGCCCGACCGGGCGCGCGTCGAGGAGTTCGCCCGGCGCGACCCCTCCGTCGTCAACGGCCTGGTCAGGCGCTGGGAGGTCCGCCCCTGGACGGTCGTGATCGGCAACGCGCCAGCCGATCCATCGCCGGCGGTGGGCGCGTGATCGTCCGCACCTGGGCGGCCCGCACCACCCGCGACCGGGCGCCGCGGTACGCGGAGCATCTGCGGCGGCACGCGCTGCCGACGCTGCACGGCGTCGACGGCTACGCGGGCGCCTGGCTGCTCGAACGACCCGAGGGCGAGGCGGTCGAGATCCTGGTCGTCACGCTCTGGCGCTCGCTCGCGGCGATCCGCGGCTTCGCGGGCGAGGACAGCGAGGCTGCCGTCGTAGCCGACGAGGCGGCGCCGCTCTTCGCCTGGTTCGACGACCGCGTGCGCCACTACGCGGTCGCTGTCGCCGACGGCGCGCTGGCGCGGCGCGCCGGACGCCGGCGGAGGCGCCTGACCGGGCTGGTGGACCCCTGTCGCGCGCCCGGCGCCCCATGGCCGGGCGCCGGCACCGGTCTGGCGACTCGAGCCGCAGCGAGCGACCCGGGTCTGGCGACCCGAGAATCCAGGGGTGGATAAGTCGGGTGAGGAATGCGGGCGCCCAGGCGGCACACGGCCGGGGCGCCTCGATGGGGAGGAAACGCGATGTTCGACACCGCGGTCGAGCGCTACCTGGCGGAGAACGGCCAGCGGCACCTGGAGGAGCTGAAGGAGTTCCTGCGCATCCCGAGCGTGAGCGCGCTGCCCCAGCACTGGGACGATGTGCGCCGCGCCGCCGATTGGGTCGCCGGCCAGCTCCGCTCGCTCGGCTTCCCGACGGTCGAGGTGATGGAGACGGGCGGGCACCCCGTGGTCTTCGCCCATTGGCCGGCCGAGGGGGGCAGCGGCCCGACGGCGCTCGTCTACGGCCACTACGACGTCCAGCCGCCCGACCCGCTCGACCTCTGGCAGACCCCGCCGTTCGAGCCGGAGGTGCGCGGGGAGCGGCTCTACGCGCGCGGCGCCGCCGACGACAAGGGCAACCTCTTCATGCCGATCAAGGCGCTCGAGGCGTTGATCCGGCTCCACGGGCGTCCGCCGATCGGCATCAAGTGCCTCTTCGATGGCGAGGAGGAGATCGGCTCGACCTCGCTGCCGCGCTTCGTGCGCGAGCACCGCGACCTGCTCCGGGCCGACCTCGTCATCTGCGCCGACGGGCCGCAGTGGGGGCCCGACCAGCCCTCGCTCTGCGTCGCCTCGAAGGGGATCTGCGCCTGCCAGGTCGACCTGCGCACCGCCAGCACCGACGCCCACTCCGGCAACCACGGCGCCGCCATCCCCAACGCCGTCGAGCGCATGGCGCGCCTGGCCGCCTCCTTCCACACGCCCGAGGGCCGGGTCGCTGTGAAGGGGTTCTACGACCGCGTGCGCGACCTCACCCCGGCCGAGCGCGAGGCGATCGCCCGCATCCCGTTCGACGAGGCGGCCTACGCCGCCGAGATGGAGCTGCCCGCGCTCTGGGGCGAGCCGGGCTGGACCGCGCTCGAGCGGCGCTGGGCCCGCCCGACGCTCGACCTCAACGGCATCTGGGGCGGCTTCCAGGGCGAGGGGGTGAAGACCGTGACGCCCTGCGAGGCGCACCTCAAGATCACCTGCCGCCTGGTGCCGGACCAGGAGCCCGTGCAGATCCTCGACCTGATCGAGGCGCACGTGCGCGAGCATACTCCTCTCGGCGCGCAGGCGAGCGTCCGCCGCTTCCCCGGCTCGGCCCGCCCCTACTCGATCCGGCCTGACCACCCCGCCGTCAGGCTCGCGGGCGACGTGCTGCGCGCGCTCTACGGCAAGGAGCCCTACGTCATCCGGCTGGGCGGCACGCTCCCGGTGGCCGAGACGTTCCAGACCGACCTGGGCACCGACCTCGTCTTCTTCTCGTTCGGCATGCCGGGCGACCAGGTCCACGCGCCGAACGAGTCGTTCCGGCTCGACAGCTTCGACCGCGCCCGACGCGCCCACGCCGCCTACCTCCAGCAGCTCGCCTCGCTGCGGTAGGCGGCGCGGCTCCGCGCCGGGGACTCAGCGGCGCACGGCCAGGCTGAGCCCGCCGAACGCGCTGCCGCCCGGTGCCTCCTCGATCAGGTGGTACCGGGCGATGCCATCTCCGCCATCGTCGCGGGCGACCAGGCCGATCAGGCGCAGCGTCGGCATCTGGCGCTCGCCGAGCCGCAGGAGCATTTCGCCCTGGTCCTCGGTGAGCGCCAGCAGCGGCACACCGTTGAGCGAGACCGGGCGCAGCCCGCGCAGCGCGTAGCGGTTGCTCAGCTCGGGGGCCACTCCATCACCGCCGGCCGATCGGATCCGCGGGTCGTCGACCGGCACGACCGCGTGCTCCCCGCCGGGGACGAGGCCGGGCGCGAGCGGTGCCTCGACGTAGAGCGCCTCCCCGTACTGGTAGAGGTCGGGGATCAGCGGGCCGGGGTCGAGGAAGAGCCGGACGCGATCGGACCGGTCCACGTCCACGAGGCGCAGCCGGGCCACGCGCGCGGGCAGCAGGTGGTGGCCGACGGTGAACTCGCTGACGAACATGTAGGCCCCTGCCCCAGCCCCGCCGCCGGCCGGCAGCGGCGCGTCGATGATCGTCAGGTTGCGCTGGGCGAGCTTGCGGTTCTCCCAGACGTAGTGCAGCCCGGAGGGCTCGACCTCCATGGGGATGATCTCCGCCAGCAGGCACGGGTGCCAGCCGGCGGCGGGCGGGATGTCGGCCGCGGCCCACGGGATGGTGACGATCGCCTCGCCATCCACCCCGCCGGCCGCCGCCGGCACCGTCGGGATCGTAGCCGAACCGATCCGGTTGGGCGGGTACCAGTCGACGGGGTAGAGGAACTGCGTGCCCGGCTGGAGCGTGGCGAAGTTGCCCTTGTAGACGTTGACGGTCACGTCGTTGTAGGGGGTGGTACCGCGGTTGCGCACGCGCACGCGCACGAAGTTGTCCTGGCCGCGGATCGGCGCCTGGTGGTCGGTGCCGGTGTCGTTCGCGTTGCGCACCCACAGGTCGGGTGAGAGCCAGAAGATGCCGGTGCTCGGGCCGGCGCCGGTGTCGGCGGCGTTGTCCTTGAGATAGATGTCGCGGAAGTTGGCGCGCACGAGGCTCGTGTCGACCACCGCCCGCCCACCCGTCGCCCGCCGGAAGTTGGTGGTGTGGCGTTCGCGCCAGTCCTGGCTGGTCCCGATGAAGGTGCCGGCGGCACCCGGGGCCGCCTTGGTGACGACGATGAACGCCTGGTGGAAGACGCGCTGGCTGCCCAGATAGTCGGGGGTGCGCACGCCCTCCTCCGCCTGGATCTGCGCGATCGACACCGTGCGTGGGCCAGGCGTTGGCGTGCAGGGTCCGCCCTGGAACGGGTTCGCGGTCTCCGACGCGGGGATCGCCGGTGTCGGGTTCTGGACGACCAGGATGTCGGGGACAGCCGACGCGGGAATCAACCCCATGAGGTACTGGTCGAGCGGGTTGTACGCGAACCACTCGGCCTGGGCCGGGTTGGTCTCGGCGTAGCGGACCCGGCTGAACGTGCCGCCCGCGGCCGGGCTCCAATCGGCGCGATCCTGGTCGAGGCTGGAATGATCGTCGTCGGGCCAGCGGCCCCAGTGCGTGCCGGGGGCGGTATCGCTGCTCGGGGCGTCCTGGTGCAGCAGCAGCTCCGGGGCCGCGGTGGGTGTGGCCCGGAAGTTGACGTACATGCACCACTGGTGGGCGAGCTCGTGCAAGAGCGTGCGCAGCGAGAACCAGGTGTGATGGGTGCGGCCGAGCAGCCGGCCCGACCCCCAGGCCGCGCGGTTGTCGATCGCCAGGACGCGGGTGCCGAGGACGTCGTTGTAGATCCAGGTCTGGGCGTTGCCGATGTTCGGGAGCCCGCTGCCGCTATCGATGAAGTAGGTCACGAAGTCGTAGTCGTCGCCGAACGTGCCCCGGAAGATCGTATACGCCTGGAGCAGCTTGATGCCCAGCGAGTCGACGAGCGTGCCGCCGGGGTCGTGGATGACGAAGAGGTTGCCGTTCACCGCCGTCGTCGGGGCGGGCGGCATGTCCGGGTGATCACCGGTGCGCCGCCGCTCGAGCTCGCCCGCGCGGGCGCCGGCCTCGCGCCTGGCCCAGTCGATCAACTGGTAGTCGGTGAGGCAGAGGTCGAGCTCGGAGTCCGGGTGCTCGGGGTCGAACCGCTCGGCCGGTTCGATCGTGAGGCGGGGCTCGCGCACATCCACTGGGAAGTCCTCGAACGACCCGGGCAGCAGCTCGCCGGCGGGAAGCTCGTCGGGCGGGCGCTTGCGCTCGACGAGCACGACGATGCTCTCCCAGGCGACCATCTGGCCGCCGGTGAACTTCGGACCCGGGCCGAGGCCGAGGACGCCCGGTCGGGCGAGAAACGCCGCACGGGCCCGGTCGCAGGCGCGCGTGAAGGCCGCGTTCATCCCTTCTCCGTCCTTGCTCGCGCTCAACGCCGCGGCATCTGGCGCGGCGCCGTCGGTTCCGGGGCCGGTGCCAGCCCCTCGGCGGTGATTGCCACGCTCGTGGCGGTCGACGCGGCGCTGGTGCAGTTGCCACAGGTGACGTTGGCGACGCTCAGGACCGTGAGCGTGCGGGCGGAGGTTGGCGCCAGCGCTTCCACGCTGAGGTCGAACTCGGCGGTCTGCCCGTAGGGCAGCTCACGCAGCCGGCAGAGAATGAGGTCGGGCTCTTTGGGGTCGAGGAAAAGCCGGTCGCAGACGGCGTTGCGCGGCTGCCGCACCTCAACGAAGCGCGTGCTCAGCGGCACGCGCATGATGACCACGAGGTTCACATAGGCGTGCTTGTCCTCGCGAGCGTTGGCGATGCGGGTCGTGAAGGTGATGATGCTGCCGGGCCCGACGATGTCAAACGTCGGCGCCGGCAGGCTGAGCTCGGGTGGGGGGCTGTCCGGGTTGCCGCCGTTGTCCGCGATCACGAAGGGCGGGGTGCCCGCGCCCGCCGCGCCGAGGCACAGACCGATTGCCAGGCTGAAAACCAGCAGAAGCAGGCCACGGCGCCGGCGCACACGTCGGGGTGGGGCGGATGCGGCGGGAAGATGCTGCGCTGGACTCGCGGCGGCGGGCTGGTTCGGGCTCTGTGCGGGTCGCCTCATGGGTGCCTCCTCCTGAACCACCACGGTTGCACCACTCGGCGCAACCGGAAACACGCCGCAACCCCGGCCCACGCCGGGGTTGGCCCGGGGTCGCGCGGTGGCTACTCGGTGCCAGCGTGAGCGACGCGGCGCGCCGCGCGGCTAGCGCGCGCCGC
>JBHOQZ010000311.1:0-2168 GCA_042408635.1 Chloroflexota bacterium | reverse complement strand
CCCAGCGTGATGGCGAGCGCGAGCCACTGCTCGGGCGGGTGGTCGAACATCAGGAAGCGCGCCAGGAGCATGACGGCCCAGAGCACGCCCGCGACCTTGAGGGCGAGGATCAGCCGCGCGCGGTAGTGCCGCAGGAAGGTGCGCAGCGCGCCCACCACCAGCACGTAGCTCAACAGCCGCACGATCAGCCCGGCCACGCGGTCACGCTCCCCTCGGCCGTCGCCCGCTCACGGGTAGATGCGGTCCAGCATGCGCGCGAAGGGGATCGTCTCGCGCACGTGCGGCAGCCCGCAGATCCAGGCGACGCAGCGCTCGATCCCCATGCCGAAGCCGGAGTGGGGCACCGACCCGTAGCGGCGCAGGTCGAGGTACCACTCGTAGGCTTCGCGCGGCAGGTGGTGCTCCTCGAGGCGCCGCTCGATCAGCGCCAGGTCGTGGATGCGCTGGCCGCCGCCGATGATCTCGCCGTAGCCCTCCGGCGCGAGCAGGTCGGCGCTGAGCGACAGCTCCGGGTTCTTGGGGTCGGGCTCCATGTAGAACGCCTTGCAGACTGTCGGGTAGCGGTGGACGAACACCGGCCGGTCGAACTGCTCGGCCAGGATCGTCTCGTGCCCACCACCGAAGTCGCTGCCCCAGGGCAGCTCCTCCCCATGTTGCTCCAGGATCGCTAGCGCCTCGTCGTAGCTGATGCGCGGGAACGGCGGCACGACGCGCTCGAGCGGGTCCGTGTCGCGCTCGAGGAGTTTGAGCTCCTCTGCGCGCCGGTCGAGGGCGCGGTGGACGATGTAGCTGATGAACTCCTCTTCGAGCCGCATGATGTCGTCGAGCGTCGCCCAGGCGACCTCGGGCTCGATCATCCAGAACTCCATGAGGTGGCGGCGCGTCTTCGACTTCTCCGCGCGGAACGTCGGGCCGAAGCAATAGACCTTGCCGAACGCCATGCAGGCCGCCTCGTTGTAGAGCTGCCCGCTCTGGCTCAGGTACGCCTTCGTGTCGAAATACTCGGTCTCGAAGAGGGTCGTCGTGCCCTCGCAGGCGGCCGGGGTGAGGATCGGCGCGTCGATCAGGGTGAAGCCGCGGTCGTCGAGGAACTGGCGCGCCGCCGCGATGATCTCCGCGCGCACGCGCAGGATGGCGTGCTGGCGCGACGAGCGCAGCCAGAGGTGCCGGTGGCTCATCAGGAAGTCGACGCCGTGCTCCTTCGGCGCGATCGGGTAGTCGTGCGCGGCCTGGACGATCTGGAGGTCCTTCAGGGCGATCTCGTAGCCGCCGGGCGCGCGCGGGTCTGCCTTGACGGTGCCCGTGACGATCAGGCTGCTCTCCTGGGGCACGTGCTCGGCCTGGGCGAACTTCTCGTCGCCCAGCTCGGGCTTGAACGCCACCGCCTGGACGATGCCGGTGCCGTCGCGGATGACGAGGAAGGCGAGCTTCCCCTTGCTGCGCGCGTGCGTCAGCCAGCCGCGCACCGTCACGTCCTCGCCGACGTGCCGGCCCAGCTCCTCGATGTACACCACCGTCACGACCTACCTCTCCCGACCCGCCGGCCCGCGGCCCCCCGGCTTGCCGTTCGGCGCGGCGGGGCAACCATGCGGCGCGCCGCATCGTCCCATTGTAGGAAAGGCGTCAGAGCCTTGGCAACCGGCTCGGGGGCGCCTTTGCGGCGCGCTGCCTGCATGCGGTACGGTAGAGGGGTGGCGTCGTTCTGGTGGAGGGTACGAATGGAGCACTTGGAGCGGTCGGCTGCCGACGGCGCGCCGGCCATGGTCGGCAGGCAGCGACCGCTGCTACTCGTGCCAGGCGCGACGGCGGCACGGCGCCTACCCGCCCCGCTGCCACTTCGTGCGGCGGCCGCCGCGAGGACCGGCGCCGCGCCCGACGCGCCGGGGCCGGCCGCGACGCCATCGGTGACCAGCGTTCCCCTGCTGCCGGTGAGCGATGCGGCGCACCATGGCTCGGTAGCGGCTCCGGGACCTTCGGCTGCCGCCTCCCCCGAAGCCGGCTCAGCCAGAATAGTCGGGACCGGCCCGGCACCGGTCGTCGGCCACGCCATGCAGGGGCCCGGTCCCCGGGTCGGCTCGGTGGTGAAGGGGATCGCGCTGGGCGCGCTCGCACTGGGGGCGCTCGCGTTCGCAGCGGCGGCGCTGCTCGTCATGCTGGCGGTCTGGAAC
>JBHOQZ010000304.1:0-27966 GCA_042408635.1 Chloroflexota bacterium | reverse complement strand
CGTGCTGCTGCTCATCTCGCCCAACAACCCGACCGCCTCGATGATCCCGCGCGAAGGCATCGAGGCGCTGGCCGAGCTCGCCCGCCGGCACGACCTCATCGTCGTCTCGGACGAGATCTACGAGCGCTTCACCTACGACGGCAACGAGCACGTGAGCATCGCCTCGCTGCCCCGGATGCGCGAGCGGACGGTGACGCTCAACGGCGTCTCGAAGACCTACGCCATGACCGGCTGGCGGATCGGCTACCTGGCCGGGCCGGCGCCCGTGATCGCGGCGATGGCCCGCCTCAAGGCGGCGCTCTCCGGCTGCGCGCCCGTGGTCTCGCAGCGGGCGGCGATCACCGCGCTCGACGGGCCGCAGGACGCGGTCGAGGAGGTCCGGCGGATCTCTGCCGAGCGGCGGGCGCTCATGATGGAGGCGCTGCGCGCGATCGGCTTCCGCTTCCACCCGCCGCAGGGCGCGTTCTACATCTGGGCCGACGCGAGCGCGACCGGCCTGCCGGCACTGCGCATCTCGGAGCGGCTGCTGAAGGATGGGCGCGTGCTCATCTTCCCCGGCGAGGGGTTCGGCGCCGGCTGGGGCGACTACATGCGCATCACCCTGCTCCAGCCGACCGACCTGCTGCACGAGGCCGCCCGCCGCATGCGCGAGGTGCTCGGCCGCGGTTAGCACCGACCAACACGCGACCGACCAGCCCCTCGCGGAGGCGGTAGCGCCGACGCTGATCGTCGCGGGGCGCCGATGCCAGCGTCGGCGCAGGCTGGACGGGCGAGGCACGTCTCACCCCCTCACCCGCCCGCCGACTCGGGGACTGGCACGCCTGCGACACGGCGGCGCCCGGACGAGCCCGGCGCCGAGGGCGCGGGTTGGGACTACAATCAGGGGAGGGCGAGGACGGAACTGGAGGAGGTCGGTCGATGGCTGGGGTCGAGGTCACGCCGAATACGATCGTGCAGGTGCGCCCGGAGCGGCTGCGGACGCTGATCGCCGGGCTGTTCGAGGCGGCCGGGGCGCCGGCCGAGGACGCCGCCGCGGTGGCGGAGGTGCTGGTCGAGGCGGACCTGCGCGGCGTCGAGTCGCACGGCTCGACGCGCGTGGCAGGCTACCTCGCCATGATCCGCCGCGGCATGCTCAACCCGCGCCCGAACGTGCAGGTGCTCAAGGAGACGCCCTCGATGGCGATGATCGAGGGCGACCGGGCGTTCGGCATCGTGGTGGCGAAGCGCGCCATGCGCATGGCGATGGACAAGGCGCGTAACACGACCATCGCCTGCGTCACCGTCCGCAACGTCACCCACACCGGCATGATCGGCTTCTACCCGATGATGGCGGCGCGCGCGGGGCTGATCGGCCTGACGATGAACAACGGGCCCGCGATCCTGCCGCCGTTCGGCGGGCGCACGCCCACCTACGCCACCAACCCCTACGCCGCCGCCTTCCCGGCCGGCGACGAGGACCCGGTGGTGCTCGACATGGCGACCTCGATCGTGGCCGGCGGGAAGCTGCGCCTGGCCGCCAAGAAGGGCGGCGCGATCCCGCGCGAGTGGGCGCTCGACCGCCACGGTGTGCCCACCACCGATCCGCAAGAGGCGCTGCTCCACGGCTTCATCCAGTGGACCGGCGGCTACAAGGGGTTCGGCATGGCGACCGTGGTCGAGTTGCTCTCGGGGGTCCTCTCGGGCGGGCTGTTCGGCACCGACGTGCCGCCGATGAAGCAGTTCGGGCAGGAGCCGCTGATCACCAGCGCCTTCTACATGGCGCTCGACCCGAGCCACTTCATGCCGCTGGCGGAGTTCGAGGCGCGCACGCGCCGGCTCAAGGCGATGATCAAGGCGTCGGAGCGGGCGCAAGGGGTCGAGGAGATCTTCGTACCTGGTGAACCCGAGTTCCGCAAGAAAGCGGAGCGCCTCCAGAGCGGCATCCCGCTCAGCGGCGTCGTCTACGCCGAGCTGCGCGAGCACGCCGAGGCGGCGGGCGTGCCCTTCGAGCTGGGGTAGGTGAGGTGGGCCAGGCAGGTGGACTGCCTGACCCACCTCACGCACCACCGAGTGTCAGGCGCCGGCGACGCGGCGGGTGTGGCCGCGCCAGTAGGGTTCACGCAGCTCGCGCTTGAGCACCTTGCCGCTCGGGTTGCGCGGCAGCGCGGAGACGAAGTCGACCGAGCGCGGGCACTGGAAGTGGCCGAGCTGGCCCCGCGCGAACTCGATGATCTCCGCCTCGGTCGCGCTCTGCCCCTCGCGCAGCACCACCACCGCCTTCACCGTCTCGCCCCACTGCTGGTCGGGCACGCCGATCACCGCCGCGTCGGCGATCGCCGGGTGGCGGAACAGCACCTCCTCGACCGTGCGCGGGTAGATGTTCTCCCCGCCCGAGACGATCATGTCCTTGACGCGGTCCTGGATGTAGAGGTAGCCCTCGGCGTCGAGCGTGCCGGCGTCGCCGGTATGGATCCAGCCGTCGCGCAGCGTCTCGGCGGTGGCCTCGGGCATGTTCCAGTAGCCCTTCATCAGCATCGGGCCGCGCGCGGTGATCTCGCCCATCTCGCCCGGCGGCAAAGGATTCCCCAGGCCGTCGACGATCCGCAGCGCGACGCCGGCGACCGCCCGCCCGGCCGAGAGCAAGAGCTCCGGCCGCGATGCCATGGCGCGGCGGTGATCCTCGGGCAGCATGAGCGTCAGCACCGGCCCCGACTCGGTCATGCCGTAGGCCTGGACGAAGTCGCACTTGAAGACCTCGATCGCGCGCCGCAGCGTCTGCTCGGCGATCGGGGAGGCGGCGTAGATGAGGCGCTTGAGCGCGGGGTATTGCCGCTCGGCCACGCCCGGCACCATCACCAGACAGGCCTGGATCATGGCGGGCACGAGCATGGCGCTATGGATCGACTCCTCGCTCAGCGCGCGGATCACCTCAACCGGGTTGAAGTCCTCCTGGATGAAGAGACTGCCGCCGCCCGCGACCGCCAGGAAGGAGCAGGTGGCCGCTGCGGTGTGGTAGTACGGCGCCACCATCAGGAAGCGGTCGCCCAGGTGCAGCGGCATCGCCAGCATGCACTGGAGGAGGTTCGTCACCGCCCGCCCGTGCAGCACCACCGCGCCCTTGGGCCGGCCGGTCGTGCCGCTGGTGTACATCTGGTACAGGTCGTGGTCGGCTGTGATGCCGCGATCGGGGTCGGTTGCCGGTTGGGCGCCGACCCACGCGTCGTAGTCCTCCCAGCCGGGCAGCGACGCACCGATGGCAACGTAGCGCGTCCCGCTCGGCAGCTCACGCCGGAGCGGCTCGGCCGCCTGGACGAACGGCCCGGCCGCGATCAGCAGCTTCGCACCGGCGTCGTTGACGATGTAGGCCCACTCGGGCGGCGCCAGGCGGAAGTTGAGCGGCACCGGCACCACGCCCGCTTTGGCCGCGCCGAAGTAGAGGATCGGGTATTCGAGGCAGTTCTTCCCGAGGATCGCCACCCGGTCGCCCACCCCGAGCCCCGACTCGATGAGGGCGTTGGCGAAGCGGTTCGCCGCGTTGCGCGCCTCGGCGTAGGTGAGCCGGCGCGGACCGCAAACGGCGAACTCCGCCTCCGGGTGCTCCCGCGCGTGGTAGTCGAGGAAGTCGAACAGCCGCAGCATGGCCTGCCCCCCACACGAACCAAACCGAACCGACACCCAGACGACACCGGCGCCACGCCGACGGGCGCGAACGCCGGGACCCCACACGAGCCACACCGAACCGACACCCAGACGACCCGGCCGACCCCACCGCCGCCGCCCGACGCCACCGGCCGGGTTTCAGCCGAACGTACGCCAGGGCGACGGACTTGTCAAGGGGGTAGCCGATACGGCCGCGCCCGCGGGCAGGGCAGCCCACCCGCCGACCGCCGATCCGGCTCCCCCGAAGGGGTCATTGACCCCGGCCGCGCGCTGTGTCGCCATGGTAGCCGGTGCGGTGCCGCGGACCCGGCCCCCGTCCGGCCCGAGCCGCTCCGGGCGGGTCGGCACCGGACCCTCACGGTTGGCCCGAATGGAGTTGAGGATGATCGAACGGGGCATCTCCTGGCGCACGCTCGTGCTGGCGGTCGCGGCGGCGATCCTGCTGCCGGTCGCTGCCCAGATCGCCTTCAGCTACTACGCCTACGCCACCCGGCCGGAGCCGGACGTGCCGCTCTGGTGGGCGCGGCGCTCGACCCGGGCCGTGATGGCCTACAACATCGCCGAGCGCCGCACGGCGCTCCTCGAGCAGCTCGCCTGCTACTGCGGCTGCCAGGAGTTCGCCTCCCCACACCGCCACCTCGCCAACTGCTACCTCGCGCCCGGCGGCGGCTACGAGCAGCACGCCTCCCTCTGCCGCATCTGCCAGGCCGAGACGTTCGACGCCGAGCGCTGGGCGCAGGCAGGCCTGCCGACCGAGGAGATACGCCGCCGGATCGATGCCACCTATCACCAGGTGCCGCGCGAGTTCGGCCCGAACGCGCAACGCCTGGGCGACTCGGGAGACAGTACGGTGGACGGCGAGGACGACGAGTAGCCCGCCGCCCGGCCGCGCCCGAGAGGGGGTGAGGTGCCCCTTGACGACGCCGCTGCCGCCCTACCCGCGCACCGACTTCGACGTCGTCGGCCCGCGGGTCGGCGAGCGCTTCCCCGATCTGCGCCTGCCCGACCAGCACGGTCGGCTCGTGGATCTGCACGCCGAGCGCGGCGACCGGAGGGCGCTCGTCCTGTTCCACCGCAGCGCCCGCTGGTGACCGTTCTGCAAGACGCAGCTCGTCGAGCTGCAACGCGCGCTGCCCGACTACACGCGGCACGACATCGCGGTCTTCGCCATCAGCTATGACCCGGTCGACGTGCTGGCCGCCTTCGCGGCGGGGCATGGCATCACCTACCCCCTGCTGGCCGACGCGGGCAGCCACGCCATCCGCGCGCTCGGCCTCCTCAACGAGCAGGTGCACGAGCAACACGCCGCCTACGGCATCGGCCGCGTTCCCGAGGTCGAGGGCGTGGCCTATCCGGCGGCCTTCTTCCTGAACTGGCAGGGCGTCGTCACGGGCAAGCGCTTTCTCCAGAGCTACCGCGAGCGCGAGACGGGCGTGGGCCTGCTCGAAGCGGGGTTCGGCCTGGAGGCGCTGACGCGCGGACCCGAGGCGGTGGCGGAGCGCGCGGGCGTGCGCGTGCGCGCCTACCTCGACAGCCCGACCTACCGCCGCGCCCAGCGCCTCCGCCTCACGGTCGTCCTCGAGGTGGCCGCCGGCCTGCACGTCTACGGCGAACCGATCCCGGAGGGCTACACGCCGACCACGGTCGAGGTGGCGCCGGTGCCTGGCCTCGAGGTCGGGCCGCCCGAGGCGCCCGAGCCATGCCCGCTCCGCGTCGAGGGGCTGGCCGAGCAGTTCTTCGTCCACGCGGGCGAGCTGCGCCTGGCGCGCCCGCTCACCTTCTGGGAGCCGGCCGATGATCTCGCGCTCAGGGTGACGGTGCGCTTCCAGGCGTGCAGCGAGGTCGACTGTCTGCCGCCGCAGGCGGTCGAGCTGACGCTGCCGCTCCGGCGCCAGAACCTGGTCGACACCGACCGGTGAGGGCCGCCCGCTGCTAGAATGGACGGTGGCACGGTTTCCGCGGTAGCGGAGCGGATCACCGGCAGGAGCAACGTGGTGGCGTTCGACCGGGCACGCATCCTGGTGAAGGCAGGTGACGGGGGCAACGGCGCCTCCAGCTTCCGGCGCGAGAAGTACGTGCCGATGGGGGCGCCGGACGGCGGCGACGGCGGTCGTGGCGGCAGCGTCTTCCTCGAGGTCGACCCGAACCGCAACACCCTCATCGACTACCAGTACAAGCACGTCTTCCGCGCCGAGCGCGGCGGCAACGGCGAGGGGCGGCGCCGCCACGGCGCCAAGGGCGCCGACCTGGTGCTCGCCGTGCCGCCGGGCACCGTCGTGCGCAGCGACGACGGCCTGGTCTGGGATCTGACCCAGCCGGGCGAGCGGGTGCTGGTGGCGCGCGGCGGCCGCGGGGGGCTGGGCAACACCCACTTCGCCACCGCCTCGAACCAGGCCCCGCGGCTCGCGCAGCGCGGCGAGCCGGGCGAGGAGCGCTGGCTCGACCTCGAGCTCAAGCTGATCGCGGATGTGGGAATCGTCGGGCTGCCCAACGCCGGTAAGTCGACGCTTCTGGCCGCCACCACCCGCGCCCAGCCCAAGATCGGCGACTACCCCTTCACCACCCTCGAGCCCAACCTCGGCGTGGTCGAGATCGACGACCGCGCCTTCGTGCTGGCCGATATCCCCGGCCTGATCGAGGGCGCTCACCGGGGCGTCGGCCTGGGTCACGAGTTCCTGCGCCACGTCGAGCGCACGCGGCTGCTCATCCACGTCGTGAGCGCGCTCAGCGACGATCCGCTGGCCGATTTCGCCACGATCAACGCCGAGCTCGCCCAGTACGACGCGCGCCTGGCCGAGAAGCCGCAGATCGTCGCCATCAACAAGCTCGACGTGCCCGAGGCGCGCGAGCGATTCCCCGCGCTCCGCGACGCGCTGCGCACGCGCGAGCGGCCGGTCTTCGGCATCTCGGCCGCCACCGGCGAGGGGGTGCGCGAGCTCCTGCGCGCCGTGGCGGACCGGCTCGAGGCGATCCGCCGCGCCGAGCCGGCCGAGCCGGCACCGGAGGCGGACAGCAAGATCTACCGGCCGCTCGAAACCGCCGGGCGCGCGGCCGCGGGTTTCACGATCGAGCGGGAGGGAGATGCGTTCCGCGTGCGCGGTCAGCAGATCGAGCGCATGGCGGTGATGCACGACCTGGAGGACGAGGAGGCGCTGGTCTGGCTCGAACGCCAGTTCAACCGCCTCGGACTGGTCGACGCGCTCGCGAAGGCGGGCGCCAGCCAGGGCAGCCGCGTCCTCATCGGGGACGGGGAGCTGACCTGGGGCGAAGTGGGGCTGCGCCCACCGGTCACGCGCCGACGACGCTAGACGGCAGCCACGGCGGCGGCGGGCAGACGGCGGGCGTGCACAGCGTTGCCCTCGGTCGGCTGACGGACACTGTCAAGATCATCACCAGCCCGGTCGGGCCGGCTTGAGCCGGCCGGGTACCCGCTTGCGGGTGGCGACACGTCCGCCGTGTCCGCCCGGCCGCCCGGGGGTGAACCCTCGGGCTGAGCTTGCGAAGCCCCCTGCGGGGGGCTAGGACGACCGCGCGTGAGCCGGCTCGGGGTACCCCATCAGCCGGCGCGATGCGACGTGGGGCCGGCTGATGCCGGGACGCTGGGCCACGGGGTACCGCCCGCGGGCGGGTTCCTGGTGGGCTGCAGCCTATCGACTGCAAAGGGGGCGACGGTTTGGCGAGCGGCTTCTACGGCGGCACGTTCGACCCGCCGCACCTGGGCCACCTGATCGCGGCCGAGGCGGCCCGCACCCACCTCGGCCTCGAGCGGGTCGCCTTCGTACCGGCCGGCGAGCCGCCGCACAAGCGCGGCCGCACGATCAGCCCGGTCGCCCACCGCGTCGAGATGGTCCGCCGCGCCATCGCCGACAACCCCGCCTTCTGCCTCTCGCTCGCCGACGTGTCGCGCCCGGGCCCGCACTACACCGTCGACACCGTGCCGCTCCTGCGCCGGGAGCTGGGCGAGGCGGGCGACCTCTACCTGATCCTCGGCGCCGACATGCTCGAGGATCTGCTCAAGTGGTACCGGCCCGGCCTCCTGCTCGAGCACTGCCGGATCGCGGCGGTAGCCCGGCCCGGCTACACCATCGACCTGCCCGCGCTCGAGGCACGACTGCCCGGACTGATCGAGCGGGTAGCGCCGGTGCCGATGCCGATGATCGGCATCTCGAGCACCGAGTTGCGCGCGCGCGTGGCCGCCGGGGGCAGCATCCGCTACCAGGTTCCGGCCGCTGTCGAAGCCTACATCGCGGCCCACGGCCTCTACCGCCTCGACACACCACCCCCGCCCGCGCCCTGACTGCACGGGCCGCGCCCATCACTCTCCGAACTCACGCCATCGCCCCCAACGGCCGGCTGACGCCGGCCGGGCACGGGCGGCGTTGCCGGTTCGCGGGCGTGGCGGCCGCGCGGGACACGCCGGGGATCAGGTCCGGCGGACCACGGAGCGCGCCGACGACACCCCTTCCTCACCGTCTCGGCTCGCGCCGGCCGGATCGTCGTACCTGGCGTCAACCACACGCCGGTAGAGCTCGCACGTCTGCCGGGCGATCCTCGGCCAATCGTAGCCGAGCGCGAGGTCGCCGGAGCGCCGCGCGAGCGCGGCGCGGCGCTCGCGATCGCGCGCCAACGTGACCATGGCCTCGGCCAGCGCCGCCGGATCTTCGGGCGGCACGAGCTGGAGCGCCTCCAGCCAGGTGCTCGCCGACGGCGGAGGCGGCTGCGCGACCCCCCCCTCGGCCCCGGTAGGTGGGCGCGTCGAGATCACCGGCAGGCCGTGCGCCAGCGCCGCCAGCAGCGTCGTCCGGCGCGGTGAGGCGCCGTCGGCGAACGGCAGCACGGCCAGGTCGGCGGCCGAGAGCCAGGCGCTCACCGTCTCAGCCGGGAGATCGCCGGCCCAGTGGGCGAGCGACTCGCCGCCGAGCGTGCGCCAGAGCGCGAGCACCGCCTCGACAACCCCTGCCTCGGCCGGGTCGTTGGCGACCGGCGCCGCCAGCAGCACCAGCCGCAGGCGCGGCCCCGCCGGATCGCCCTCGAGACTCCGGCGAGCCATTGCCGTCGCCCGCAGCAGCGTCGCCACCCCTTTCGAGCGCGTCACGAAGCCGAAGTAGACTGCCAGGCAATCGGCCTCCCCGACGCCGACGGATCCGCGCAGCGCCCGCCGCCGCGCCGGGTCGGGAGGCGAAGCAGGCTCGATCGCCGGACCGATCGGGATCACCTCGGTTCGCGGGACGAGCGGCCGCCACCGCGCGAGCGCGGCGGCGTTGGCCGGGTCGGGACAGACCACCGCCGCCGAGCCCGCCGCACCGATCAGGATGCGCGCCCGGCCGGCCCGGCGGTAGCTCAGGTACTCGTGCACCGAGGTGACGACCGGCAGCCGCGGTCGCACCAGCTTCAGCAACCAGGGCAGCAGGTTCGGCAGCAGTCCTCGCCCGTAGCCCACCGTCGGATACTGGATGTGCACGACGTCGGGTCGCGCCCCGAGCACTGCCCGCAGCAGCCCGACCGCCCCCTGCACGCCCCAGGAGCGCATCACTCGCAGGCGGACGACCGCGGCGTCAAACGGGTTCCCCGACTCGACCGCCGCTTGTGCGACCTGTCCCGCGACCTCTCCCCCGTCGGCAAACGCATCCCGACGGGAGGTGACGACCACGATCCGCGCGCCGAGGCGGGCGAGGTGACGGGCGAGCGTCGCGGTGTAGTCGCCCACGCCGCAGCGATCCGGCGGCCAGGCACCCGTCACGAGCGTGAGGCGCAGCGGGCGCTTGGCATGGTCGGCCGGGTGCGCTCCTGAAGGGCCGCCGGTATCGGGATCGAGCCCAGGCCCTGCGCTGGCGCCGGCGGGGTCGGTCAGGTGGGCCGTCGAGGGTGAGCGGAGCAGCCAGGTGAGCTCCGAGCGGGCGAGGCCGAGCAGGTCGCGCGCCGCCGCGAGATCGCGCGCCCGCAGCGCGTCGAGCAGCCAGCGCGCCAGCTTGAGCGCGGTGATCGGCAGGAGCAGGCAGCGCAGCGCGGCCGCCTCGGCGGCCGGCCGGTGGCGCCGCAAGAGCAGCAGGTAGCCGCGCTGGGCCAGCAACGCGGTGCGCGCGTGCCCGAGCCGGCCGCGGCTGGCGCCCCACTCGTGCTCGACCACGGCGGCGGGCCAGTAGCGGACCCGCCAGCCGCGCCGGCGCAGCCGCCAGCACAGGTCGACGTCCTCCCCGAAGAACCGGAACGCCGGGTCGAACAGCGGCTCGCCGGGCCTGAGCGCCGCCCGCCGCACGAGCATCGCCGCCGCTGAGACCTCGTCGACGTCGGCCGGCACGGCGTAGTCCGCCCGCTCACGCGCCGGCGGCGCGCCCGGCAGGAGCGCCCGCAGCGCCGTCCAGAGCGTCGGGAAGGCGCGGCCGGAGGGCTGGAGACGCCCGTCGGGGTAGCGCAGCTGTGGCCCGACGACCGCGACCTCGGGGTGCGCGTCGAGGCAGGCGCAGAGCGCGCTGATCGCGCCTGGACGCACGTAGGCGTCGGAGTTGAGCAAGAGGAGGTAGCGCCCCCGGCTGTGGGCGGCACCGATGGTGTTCGCCGCGGCGAAGCCGGTGTTGCGCCTGAGCGTGATCAGGCGCGCCTCGGGGAAGCGCTCGCGCACCAGCTCGGGGCTGCCGTCGGTGGAGGCGTTGTCGACGACGATCACCTCGCGCCACCCGCCCCCGGCGGCGGGGTCGGCCGGCTGCTCCTCTGGGCCGGCCGGCCCGCTCGCGTCGGCCCGCAGCGCTTCCAGGCACCGCTCCAGGCAGTCGCGCCGGTTCCAGCTCACGACGATCACGCTCACCACGGGCCGCGTCACACCAACCCTCCGGTCGGCGCACCCGCCTCCCGACGGGGGGTGCGACGGTGAGGTTGACCTGCCCGGCCTGGCGGTAGCGCTCCGGGCGGCGCGGCCACCTCCCGGCAGTGGGTGCGAGACCGTTCGAACAGCACGCGCCGCAGCGCCCTCAGGTGGGCAGCCCGGCGCGGCGTGCGCCCACCTACCACGAGCAGCCCGAGCAGGAGCACCTTGGCGGCGGTGATGCCGACCGTGACGGCGCGGATCGCCGCCCGCCGCTCGGGCGGGTAGTGGAGCCGGCAGAAGCGGTCGAGGCTGCGGTACTGGACGACGATCAGCGGGTAGCGCTGCGTCGTCGAGCTGGCGCCGCCGACGTGGACGACTTCGGCGGCGGGCTCGAAGCGAATCGCCCAGCCGCTCCGCCACGCCCGGTAGCACCAGTCGAGCTCCTCGGCGTACATCGCGTAGCCCTCGTCCAGCAGCCCGACCGCGTCGAGGCAGGCGCGGCGCACGAGCAGGCAGGCGCCGGTGAGCCAGTCCACGTTCGCCGCGCAGTCGTGGTCCCAGCCGAGCCGGTGGGCGCCGTTCACCAGACGCCGCACGAGCGGCAGGCGGTAGAGCTCGGCCGCGCCGACGAGGTGGGCGAGCGGCCCGGGAAACGCCTGGGCCGAGGGCTGGAACCGGCCGTCGGGGTAGCGCAGACGCGGGCCGACCGCGCCGACCTCCGGCCGGTCGTCGAGCACGCGCCGCAGCCGATCGAGGGCGCCGGGGAGCAGCCAGGCGTCGCTGTTGAGCCAGAGGATCGCCTGCCCGGTCGCGGCGCGCGTGCCCTGGTTGGTGGCCGCCGCGAACCCGACGTTGCGCCGGTTGCGGATGAGCCGTGCCGCGGGATAGCGCTGCGCCACCAGGTCGGCACTGCCGTCGGTCGAGGCGTTGTCGACCACCACCAGCTCAACGTCGGGGCCCGCCGCGACGACGGAGTCGAGGCAGGTGCGCAGCAGATCGCGCGTGTTGTAGCTCACGACCACGGCAGAGACCGCCGGGCGGTCAGCAGACGGCTCACTCACAACGGCGAAGCTTCACATGAACCGCCGCGCCATGCAACCGCGGCCCGGCGTGACCGGGTCCACATCGAACCCGGTCGCATCGCCCATGTCCGGGGTGCATGGCACCTCCGCCGCTGGTAACACTTCGGCCCGCTCTGGAACCCGGTCGCAGCGCCCATATCTGGGGTGGATTCCACCCCCGGCGGGGGCCAGCGTGCAATGGCCGCAGCGGGCGGCCGGGCCCGCCGGATCATCGGCAGGTGCGACACCCACGCGGCCGGTGGCGCATGGATACGGCGCTGCCGGGCGATCCGTGGCTACTCGGGACGCGTGAACGGCGCAAGCAGGCGGCCCAGGCCCGGCCGCAGCCGCTCGCCGAACGCGCGATCCTCGGCGGTGAACGGCTTGACGACCGCGAGCGCCGCCAGCAGCAACGCGCCGAAGACGGCCCCCGCGACGAGGAGGCCGGGTAGCGAGGCGGGCCGAAGCAGGAGGGGACCCAGCGCGCCGACGGCGGTGGCCACGCCCATGCGCGCGTAGAAGTCGAGCGGGGGCACGGCGCGACCGTCGCGCAGCGCGAGCGCGAGGGTGATCGCGTGCGTCGCCACGTTGCACAGACCGGTCGCCAGCACCGCGCCGAGCGGGCCGAGCGGCGGGATGAGCAGCACGTCGAGCACCACGTTGGCGACACCCGCCCCGCAGCGCAGCCAGAGCACCGCCCGCTGCCGATCGACGACGTAGAGCAAGACCAGCGCGACCTGCGCCGAGAGCGCGGACGAGAGCACAGCGAACAGCGATGTCCAGGCGAGCAGCGGCGCCACCGGGCCGTAGCCGGCCCCGAACACCGTTACCACGGCCGGCGCCGTGATCGCCAGGAGCACGAAGACGGGCACGCCGGCGGCGAACTCCAGCCTGGCGTACGGCCGGAACCAGCGCGCGAGGCCGACCGCCGGATCGAGCGCGTGGGCTCGCGCCGCCGAGGGCATCAGCACCGCCGCCCACCCGTTGGCGAGCGAGTAGACGCGGCTGGCGATCAGCGCGGCCAGCCCGTAGAAGCCGGCCTCGGCGCGGTCGGGCAGGAGCACGCCGATCAGGAGCACGTCGACCTGGCTCGCCAGCCCGAACGTCACCAGCGCCGTCAGCCAGATCGGTGCCGCGAAGCGCAGCCACGCCCGCACCTCGGCACCCGCCGCCGCGGCGGCCGGCCCGCCTGCGGTCCTCTGGGCCACGGGAGCCGGAGCGGGCAGCGCCGTCGCGACGGGCGCCGTGCCGCTCTGCCAGCGCGGGCCCGATTCGCCGATCGCGGCACGGGTCACGGGAAGCGCGGGCGGCCCGGCCGCGGTGCCGGCCGCGGACGGCGGCGATCCATCACCCCGGCCCGCCGACGGGTTCGTGAGCGGTGCGGACGGGGTGCCGGGCGGGGCCGCCAGGACGGCCGCAAGCTCGGTGCGCCGCAGGCCGAGCCCGAGCAGCAACGCGGTGACACCGAGCGAGAGCGCCGTGCCGATCAGAGCGGCCACCAGCTCCGGGCCGCGCAGCCAGAACAGCAGGAGCGCCACCCCGAAGCCCACGACCTGCCCGGCCGAGCGGTAGGCCGCGATCGCCCGCGTGCGCAGGAGCGCGCCGAAGAGGGCGGTGAGCGCGTCGACCGCGCTCTGCGCCAGGAGCAGGCACGCCAGCAGCGGCGCGAAGGTCGGCAGGCGCGGCTCGTTCAGCCAGGTCGCTAGCAGGCCGGAGCCCGCCACCAGCGCCAGGCCGCCGGCGAGCGCGGCGCCGCCGCGCACGAGGAGCGCCCAGCGCAGCAGCGCCGCCAGCGCCCCGGACCGGCCGTGGGCGAGGTAGCCCGGCACAAAGCGGGCGAGCGTTTCGCCCACCCCCAGCGATGCCAGCAGCCCGAGCGTACTGACCACGCCCAGCAGCACGGCGTAGCTGCCGTAGGCGTCGGGCGCGAGCTGGCGCGCCACCACGATCGCCCAAAGCGCGTTAAGCCCCACGTCGGCCACGCGCCCGAGCTGGCCCCACACGAGCGCCGGACCGGCGGCTCCGCGACCAGGGGCATGTCCTCTTGCTTGCACGGGTATCACACGGCTGCTTTCAGGTGGACCGTCCGCGCGGGCGGCCCGGCGCGAACCGCGCCAACGGCACGGCACGAACACCGCATTCTAGCAGGCCACCGAACCCAACCCGACTGCTGCGGTAGGGCGGTACCACGTGCCCTTCGTGCGCTACCACGGCAGGCCCGGTCTGACCGGCACCAGCGCCGAGCCGATCGGCCCGGCCGAGGGCGTCGCGACCCACGCCGAAGCCTGAGAACTGGCCGAGCGGTGGTTAGCCGCGCAGGCCGCGCACGGGCGCGAGCTGCGAGGTGAACTCGCCATCGTGGCCGCGCCCAGCCTCCCGGACGCGCGCTACCTGGCCGGTCCGGGTCGGAGTGGCGTTCGGATCGTGCCGACAGCGCGTCCGCGCTGACTGCACGGTGGGCTCGCCACCACCGCTTCGGCGGGCCAGCCGAGCGCAGACACCGCCGCACCCGCCAACGGCCGGCCCGCGAGCCTGAGGGGAGCGCCGACGCTACGGGGGTCGGCGCAGCCGGCGGCGAGGGAACGAACGGGGCCGGCGCGTGGCGCGCGGAGGCCGGCGGCAAACGCTCCGGCTCAGTAGGCCGCGAGGCGGCGCATGGCGTCGGCGATCTGGTCGGTCGAGATGACAAACCACTGCTCGAAGTGGTGGGCGTAGGGCATCGCCGGCACGTCCGGGCCGGCCAGGCGCGTGATCGGCGCGTCGAGCTGCTCGAATGCTTGCTCCCCGATCAGCGCCGCGACCTCCGCCCCCACGCCGAAGGCGCGGTTGGCCTCGTGCACGATCAGGGCGCGCCCGGTCTTCGCCACCGCCGCCAGGATCGTCGCCTCATCCAGCGGCCGGAGCGTGCGCAGGTCGATCACCTCGGCCTCGATCCCGTCCTCGCGGCTCAGGCGCTCGGCCGCCTCCAGGCAGCGGTGCACGATCTCGCCGTAGCTGAAGACGGCCAGGTGCCGGCCCTCGCGGCGCACCGCCGCCACCCCGATCGGCACAGTGTAGGCGTCCTCGGGCACCTCCTCGCGCCGCGCCCGGTAGCCGCGCTTGTGCTCGAAGAAGATGACCGGGTCGTCGTCGCGGATCGCGGCGGTCAGCAGGCCCTTGGCGTCGTAGGGGGTGCTCGGGATCACCACCTTCAGCCCCGGCGCGGGCGTGAAGAACTGCTCGACCGACTGCGAGTGGTAGAGGCCGCCGCGCACCGGCCCGCCGAATGGCGCCCGCACCACCACCGGGCAGGCGTAGACCCCGTTCGAGCGGTAGCGGATGCGCGCCATCTCGTTGATGATGTGGTCGATGGCAGGGTAGATGTAGTCCGCGAACTGGATTTCGGCCACCGGCCGGCAGCCGCCGAGCGCGGCCCCGACCGCAAGCCCCCCGATCAGCGTCTCGGAGAGCGGCGTGTCAATCACCCGTTCCGGTCCGAACTCCGCCTGCAACCCCTCGGTCGCCAGGAAGACGCCGCCCTTGCGGCCGACGTCTTCTCCCAGGACCAGCACCAGCGGGTCGCGCGCCAGCTCCTGCCGTAGCGCCGCCCGCACCGCCTCGAGCATCGTCAGTTGCGCCATCAGCCTTCCTCGCCGCGCTCCGCTTTGGCCACCGCTCGCCCCGTCGACCCGCCCCGCAGCCACGGTTCGGCCGCCCTGCCCTACGCCTCCTCAGCGTAGACGTGGCGCCAGGCGTCCTCGAGGGGTGGCTCGGGCTGCGCCTCCACCCACTCGATCGCCCGATCCATCTCGGCGCGCGCCTCGGCGCGGATCCGCTCGACCCTGGCGTCGTCGAGGATGCCCCACGCGCGCAGTTGCGCCTCGAAGCGCGGCAGCGGATCGCGCGCGCGGCGCGCGGCCAGCTCCTCGCTCGCCATGTAGCGGCGCTCGTCGTCGTCGGAGCTGTGAGCGGTCAGCCGGGGCACCCGCATGTCGAGGAGCGTGGGCCCCTCCCCCGCCAGCCCGCGTTGCACGGCGGCCGCCGTCTCGGCGAAGACGTCGACCGGCGCGCCGCCGTCGACCGTGATCCCCGGCATCCGGTAGGCCGCGGCGCGGTCGGCGACGGTGGCGACGGGCATCTGGAGCTCCTGGGGGACGCTGATCGCCCAGCCGTTGTTCTCACAGACGAAGAGCACGGGCAGGCGGTGGATCGCGGCGAAGTTCAGCCCGACGTGGAAGTCGCCGGTGCTGGTGCCGCCGTCACCGAAGTAGGTGATCGTGACCGAGCCCTCGCGCTTGAGGCGGGCGGCGAGCGCCACACCCGCGGCGTGGGTGATCTGGGTCGCCACCGAACTCGAGGTCGTGTGGATGTTGAGCTCGCGCCGGGAGTAGTGCGCCGGCATCTGGTGGCCGCCGCTCGAGGGGTCGCCGGCCCGCGCGTAGTGGGCGATCAGGATGTCCTCGGGGCTCATACCGAAGACGAGGCAGGCCGCGATCGAGCGGTAGAAGGGCAACACGTGGTGGGGCACGCGCCGCACCGCGTAGGCGGTGCCGACCTGGGCCCCCTCGTGGCCCTGCCCCGAGATGACGAACGGGATGCGGCCGGCCCGCTGGAGCGTCCAGAGCCGCTCGTCGAGCGTCCGGGCGCGCACCATCGCGGTGTACATCGCCACGAGGTCGTCGCGCGTCAGGCCGGCCGGCAGCGGCACGGCCGGTGCCGGCGAGGTCGCCACGCCCGGTGCGCCCGCACCGAAACCGTCGGCGCCGTCGGGTGTCCCGTCCGCCGGCCGATCCGCGGCCCCCTGCTCCATCGGCCCGCCCTCCCTGTTCTCGTGCCACCCGGCGCCGGCCAGGCGATCCGCTCGGCGCCACCCCTCCATTGTACCGCCGGTTCCCCGACGCGCTCCGCGGCGCCGGCCAAGCCCAGTGAATTGGCCGGGAAGAGCGATAGGCCGACGGCATTGTCGCTCGCCTCATGACGCTCTACAATGCGAGACAATTCGAGCGCGCTCCGCGGTTGCTGGGTGCGGCGCTATCGATCGGGGTTGATGCTGCCGATCAACCCTGCCCGACGCCGCGGCTTGGTCCCGCCCCCGCCACGCGACCATGGCATGGGGCCGGGGCCGCCCGTTCGAGGGAGATGAGAGCCATTCCCGACTCGAAACGCCGGCTCGCGCTGCTCAGGCAGGCGATCGTCGCCCTCACCGAAACGCAGGACCCGGGGGCGGCGCTCCAGCGCGTCGCCCGGCTGGCGGTGCCGGTCCATGCCGACCAGTGCGCGATCCACATCATGGATGAGGCCGGGCACATCTGCCGCGCCGCGGCGGCCCATGCCAGCGGCACCGCGTTCGATCAGCTCAGGCGCGTGCAGGATCGCTACCCGATCGACCCCAACCTGCCGGTCGGCGTACCGAAGGTGCTGCGCACAGGGCAGCCGGAGCTCTACGCCCCGCTCGACGATGCTGTGCTGGTCGCGACGGCGCGCGACGCCGAGCACCTGGCAGCGCTGCGCGGGCTGGGCCTGAGCTCGCTGCTGATCGTGCCGATCCTGGCGCGCGGCGGCGTGATCGGCACGCTGTCGTGGATCGGGGTGGGCGACCGGCCGCTTTACACCGAGGCCGACGTCGACTTCGCCTCGGATCTGGCGGCGGTGGCCGCGCTGGCGCTCGAGAACGCCCGCCTCTACGGTCGCCTGGAGTCGGAGCTGGCCGCGCGCGAGCGCGCGGCGGCCGCCCTCCGCGAGAGCGAAGCCCGGCTGCGGGCGATCTTCGAGCACGCGCCGGTCGGCATGGTCATCAGCGGCTCGGAGTACTATGTCAAGTTCTGGAACCCGGCCTGTGGGCGCATGCTCGGTTATTCGCTCCATGAGCTGCCCGGGATCCACTGGACCGACATCACCCATCCCGACGATATTCCGCGCCAGCAGCAGCTCATCGACGAGCTGTTTGCCGGCCGGCGCGACGCCTACCAGATCGAGAAGCGGTTTCGGCGCCGCGACGGCAGCTTCTTCTGGGGCAATCTCATCGTCGGGATGGTGCGCGACGACGCCGGCCGGCCGCTGTTCACGGTCGGGATCGTGGAGGACATCACGGCGCGCCGGGAGGCGGAGGCGGCGCTACGCGAGCGCGAGGCGCAATTGCGCGAGGCGCAGAAGATGGAGGCGATCGGCCGCCTCGCGGGCGGCATCGCCCACGACTTCAACAATCTGCTGGGGATCATCATCGGCTACACCGAGCTGCTGCGCGCGCGGCCCCTCACCGGCGAGGCGGCGGCCGAGCACCTCGCTCAGATCGACGCGGCCGCGCGCCGGGCGATCCAGTTCACGGAGCGGCTGCTCGCCTTCAGCCGCCGGCAAATCGTCGCCCCGCGCGACATCAACCTGAACACCACCCTGCGCAGCGTCGAGGCGATGCTGCGCCGGCTGCTCGGCGAAGCGATCACGCTCGAGCTGCGGCTCGACCCGCGGCCCTGCGACGTCCCCGCCGACCCCGTTCAGATCGACCAGGTGCTGCTGAACCTCGTGACCAATGCCCGCGACGCCATGCCGGGCGGCGGCGCGCTCACCATCGAAACGGCCCACCTGGACCCGGGCGAGGCCCCGCCCGCGGCCGGTGAGGAGGCTGCCGCCGCACCGGCCGTGCGGCTCACGGTGCGCGACACCGGCCCCGGCATGGACGCGGACACGCTGGCGCGTTGCTTCGAACCTTTCTTCACCACCAAGGGGGTCGCCGGGTCGGGGCTGGGGCTGGCCACCGTCTACACGATCGTGCAGCACTGCGGTGGCCGGATCAGCGTCCAGAGCGAGCCCGGCCGCGGCACCACCTTCGCGATCACGCTGCCGCGCGTCGTCGGCCGCGAGGCGCCCCTCGCCTCACCGCCACCGGCGGCGCCGGGCGACGGCGCCGGGCGCACGGTCCTCCTGGTCGAGGACGAACCGGTGCTGCGGGCGCTGGTCGAGGACGTCCTGCGGGCGCATGGCTACCGCGTGCTCGTGGCCAGCGACGGCCCGGCGGCGCTGCGGCTGGCCGAGCAGACTGCCGACCGGATCGACCTGCTGCTGAGCGACGTGGTGATGCCGGGCCTGGGCGGGCGCGAACTCGCGGAACGGCTGCGCCGGGACCGGCCCGACCTGGCCGTCCTCTTCATGTCCGGCTACACGGAGGACGCCGTGCTGCGCCAGGACGTCGAGGCCGAGGCGGAGACGTTGCTGCGCAAGCCGTTCTCGCCCGCAGTGCTCCTGGGGCGCGTCCGCGCCGCACTCGACAAGGCGACGACATAGGTGCCCCCGGGCCATCGCCCGTCACCCGTCGTGCGACCCCGGCCGAGGCCAGCCGCGCGGAGGCGGCCGCTCGCGGCTCAGCTCGACTGCCGACCCACGGAGGCGCCGCCGGCCGGGCGCCGGAGAGTATAAGCGGGCTCAGGCGAGCCCCACCAGCCGCAGGCGCTCGGCATGGTCATCGGCCGAGCTGGCCCAGTAACGCTCGATGGCGTCGATCAGCGCCAGCGATTGGGCTGGCGAGAGGCGTGCGAGGCGCGCTCTGAGCGCGGTCACATCGACGCCGAACCGCCCGGCCAGCCCGGTGACGTGGGCAACGTCGAGCAGGTCGAGCCAGCCGGCGGGCAACGCCGCGACGTCCCAGCAGAGGGTGCGTCCGAGCTCGATGAGCAGCTCGACCTCGGCCGGCAGCAAACGCACGGTCGCCAGCTCGCGCTGCAACAGCGCGTAGTAGCGGCGAAGGTCACGCTCCATCTCCGGCACACTGGGCGCTGCCTGGTCGGCACACGGGCTCGGCTGATCGGTCGCTTGATCATAGTTCGCGGGAAAATGTACGTCGCGTTGCAAAGGAACACGCCCCGCTGACATTACCTGTCTCCTCACCACAACGGGTGGGCCTCGTGCCGCCCGACTGGGCATACTCGTGCGATCCGGGCGGACCACCACCGCCGGGTGGCCGACGATTTTGCACCACACGCGCCCGGTTATCTTAACACACCTTCACCGACGGCGCCAGCCTAGCCGCTAGAAGCCGGCATTCTCGCCCGCCTGCTCGCGCGTCGCCTCGACGAGCTGCCGACGCCCCTTAATGCGGCCGGGCCGGATCGCCCAGCGTAGTACGCTGGGCGATCCGGCCGGAGTGGCCGCGGGGTAGGAGGGGTCGGGCGCCGGCGGCGTAGCGCCTAGCGGGCGATCGACCCCTTCTCGAAGCGGCTCTCGAAGCGGTCGGCGGGTAGGCCGCCGGCCACAGGAGCGGCGGCCGGGACCGGCGCGCCACCACCTGGCGCAGCGCCGGCCGCCAGCCCCATCGGGGTCGCTGGTACGTTCATGGCCGGGCCCAGCAGCGGCATGACGATGGCGAGGACCTGCTCGCGGGTGAGCGGCTTCTCGAAGGCGCCATTGGGGTTGGCGTCGCGCCCCAGCAGCGTGCGGATGGCGGCCGTGTGGAGCGCCTCGACGGCGTAGATGCCGGCGGCCGCACCGAGGATCTGGCCGTTCTTGATCGCCCCGACCTGGCCGAGGTACGCCCCAACGCCAACGTCCTCGACCTGTGAAATGAAAGCCATGATCGCATCAGCGGAGTCGAACGAGGGGAAATTGTAGCTGGCGCGCGGGCCGACCGGGGTGCCGCCGAGCTGCCGGATCGTGGCGGTGAGCGCCTCGACGTGGGCAGCCTCGTGGGCCCCAAACTCCTGAGCGAAGGCGAGCTGGGTCCCGCTGAGCAGGCCGCTGCCGACCGCCTGACGATACATGGCGGTCTCGAGGTGCTCGAGGGTGAGCGCGTAGTTCAGGATCTCGAGATCATTCATCATCTGCATCGCTAGTTCCCCTCTGATCTAATTGGGGCCGAGCAGCGGGGTCACCGCCTTCAAGACCTCGTCGACCGGGATCGGCTGGGTGACCGGCCCAGTGAGCACCGGGGTCATGATCCCAGCTGCGCTCGTGAGCGACTCGTTGGTGGGGTTCAGGCCAAGCAACGTGCGGAGGCTCGCGGTGTGCTCCGCCTCCACCCCGTGAATCCCAACGGCCGAGGTCAGGATCTGCGGGTTCTTGATGAAGGGGGCTGCTCCTTGATAGGCACCCACCCCTACCTCCTCGACCACCGCCAGCACCGTCACCGCCTTGCGCTCGTCGCTGACGTCGAACGCCGAGAAGTCGTAGCGCGCCCGCACCTCGACCGGCTTGCCACCCGCATCGCGGATCGCCTTCGCCAGCACCAGGGCATGGGTGTTCTCATGACCCTGGAACATCATGACGTATCGCAGCCAGGTCGGGTTCTGGATGACCCCCGACAGCACGATCGTGTTGTACAGCGTCGCCTCGAGATATTCGAGCGTCAGTGCGTAGTTGAGCACCTCCAGGTCGTCTTTGAATGGCTGCATCTGGGCAAGTGCCCGGCCGGCCTGCACCGCCGGGCTGAGGCTGCCCGCCGCCAGCGCCGCACCGCCGGCCACCGCCGCCGCTCGCAACAGGCCACGCCGAGAGAGCGCACGCGACATCGGCTCGTCGAAGAGATGGTGCATCTGGTGTACTCCTTCGCTTGTGGGGTGAGGCAGGACACCGCACACGCGGTGCCTGGCCCGGTTGCGTCAGGGACGCCCCCGAGTCCGCCGACTCGCGCGCCGCCGCCGGTTCCCGGTGGGCTAGGCACAGTGTCCACGACGCCTGTCCCAGCCAAGGGTACGCAGCAGCCTGCCGATTGGATCAATCGGCGGGTCCCGGTCGTTCGAGCGCCTCTCCGACGGCAGCACAGCACCGCCCCCCGGCTCCACGTTCTGAGCGGGGGGCGGCCTGGTGCACGATCCAAGCGGCCGGTCGTGAGTAAGGAGGACGACGGCGCGGGTTAGCGCACCGTCACGGGGTAGGCTTGAGACGGCTGGCTCCGCTGGTTGTTCACGCCTACGGCCACGACCTGGTAATAGTAGGTGCCGGAGGTGGGGATGTTGCTATCCTGGATCTGGGTCTGCGTCCCCAGCGACTGCCCGACCACCTGGAAACCGCCGCTCTGGTTGGTCGAACGCAGCAACTGGTACCCCGTCGCCCCCGAAACCGGCGCGAACGTCACCGTCACGGTGCGGAACGCCGGGTTGGTCTGCACCGCCTGCTGGATCATCGGCGTGGGCAGCGAGCCGACGGCGCCGGGGATGCTGCTGCCGCTGCTGCCGGCCGGGATGACCGTGACCTGCAGGCTCGACGAGCCGCCGGGAACGCAGGCCGAGCCGCTGCTCCCCGCGCTGCTGGAGTTACTCGAGCTACTCGAGCTACTCGACGCGCCGCTGCCGGCGCCGGGCAGGCCGAAGAAGCCGCCGCCGGTGTTGGGTGCGGGGGTCGGCGCGACAGCCTGGCCCTGGGCGTTGAGCGCCTGTGGCGTGGCGGTCGCCTGAACGGCCGAGGTCGGGTTGGGCGGCAGCGCCGTCGTCACCTCGTTGGTGGCCCGGCTCTTGAGGTCGCCGCGCGTGGCGAACACCTTGAAGTCGAAGCGCTCGTTCTGGTTGAGCCCGGTGATCTCGGCGGTGGTCACGTCCCCGCCGACGCTCGTCTTGGTCTGGAAGCCTGCCCCCAGGCGCGACATCTGCACCTCGTAAGAGAGGACACCGCGCGATGGGCTGGGGTCCCAGGCGAGCAGGGCATTGCCGTTCTCCCACTTCATCAGGCGCAGGTTGCGCGGCGGCAGGAGCTGCTGAAAGTCGCGCACCGCCTCGTCGGCCGAGTCGACCAGCTCGAGCGTGATGGTGCGGCTGATCGTGCCGCAGTTCGTGCTGCCGCCGACGGTGAGCGTCGTCTTGCCCAGGTTGCCGCTGCCCGAATCGGGCGTGAGCGCGCGCGGATCGAGGTAGATCGCCCAGCCGGAGCTGAGCATGGCGGTGCCCGAGACGTTGAGCGCGGCGGCCACATCGATGCGGCCGAGGCCGCTGCGCGCGGTGGCGAGCTGCTTGCCGCGCGTGTCGTTGCCCTGGTAGGCTGCGATGTTGGTCACGCCGGTGCCGTCCTTGGCGTAGGGGTCGAGGGCCCAGCCGACGAGCGTGACCTCACCGGCGTTGGGGATCTTGGCGTTGGCCGCCGGGAACTCGAGCGTCATCTGCGGCTGACAGGTGACCGGCCGCACGTCGACCGCCACCTCGGCCGCCTGCCAGCCGCAGGCGGTCTGGGCGTAGACGTAGAGCGTGCGCGGCCCGGTCTGCGTGCCGGGGTCCCACTTGAGCTCGAAGGCGGCCGCCTCGAAGTTGGCGCCCAGGTTGGCACCGAGGTCGGGCCGGGCGAGACCGTAGGTCGCGTCGCCGATGAGCGTGCCGCCCTTGTCGCGCGGGGCGTCGGCGTAGACCTGGACGGCGGTGACGCCGGTATCCACGGTGGCGCTACTGTCGATCGCCCAGCCGGTGATGGTGAGGGGGCCAGTCACGACGGCCCCCGCGGCCGGCTGATCGACCTGGATGATCGTGCCGCACGCCCCGGTCTGGGCAGCGACGGCGCCGGGCCCCGTCGAGAGGGACACCCCGGTGCCAAAGAGGCTGGCGACGACGATCGCCACCGCTACGCCCGCGGGCAGCAGCCGCATCAGCCCGCGCAGAGACGAGAGCAGCCCGCGGGTCTCCCCGCGGAGCACAGCACGGCGCGGATCAGGGAAGACAGAGGACAAAGGACAACCTCCCAGACAGACAGCCCACGGCCCCGCTACACGCCACCCCTGGCTGCTCGGGACGCTGGTCCCGAGTGGCGGCGGAGCCGCTGATCGCGTCGCTTCGGGGCCCACGTGCGACACATCGCGCCGCGACCTGGCGATGCGCCCCTGCCCGCACATCGCTTCCCCTGGCCGAGGGCGACCGCCCCGAAATCAGCGCGAGTATACCACTCCCCGTCCGCGCTGTCGGCCTCTGCACGCGCAACTCCGCCCGCGAGCTGCCCGGCGCGAACCAGGCCGCTTCCCGCTCGCCCCGCGCCTTGCCGGCCCGGAGATACGGCCACGCCCACCGCCATGGCGCGGGTCCGGCCTCGTACCGGGGGCGCAGATAGGCGATCATCTGCTCCGCTTCGGCGGGCGTCAGCGCCGCCTGCATCGCTTCCGCTGGCGTCGGAGCGTTGGGGTTGAACGCCGTCCGCAGGAAGCGCTCCCAAGGCAGCCTTAGCGGGTTGGGCGCGATGTGCGCCTCGTCGATCCTGTGGGCCTCGGCAACCCCCGCCGCCTCGGTCAGCGCGAGCAGGTCGCGCTCGTCGAAGGCGAACCTGGGGTCGCTGTCCGAGGGCTGGGCCCGGAGGTAGACGGCGCGCAGCTTCTCGGCCAGCGCCCGGATGGGGGGACGTCATAGCCGAAGAGCCGATCTGCCGGCTGGGGCCAGCCGAGGCGATTGATCGGCTCGACGATCGACAGCCGGCCGCCCGGCCTGAGCACCCGGTGGAACTCGCGCAGCGCCTCTGCCTTCGCCGCGACGTAGATCAGGACGGACCGGGTGGTGACCACGTCGACGGAGGCGTCCGCTTGAGCCCGGAGGTCTTCGGCCGAGGCGTGCAGGAAACGGCGCTGGAGCAGCCACTCGGCCCACCTGTCCTGCCCGAACGCGGCCGGCATCCTTCGCTCCCCCTGAGCAGCCCGGGACCCCCGAACCGGCGCGTTGCCGTTGCCGGTTCGGGGGCACTCGACCACGCCAGGCGTGATAGCCGCTGCCCGGCGTGCCGGGCAGCGGCCGCGGGTGGCTCAGCGCGGGCCGAAGGCGAAGCTCTGGTGGCCGCCAGCCGCGATATGGGTCTGCCGGCTCAGGCCCGGCACCGGGGCCGGCGTGGTGCGATTCACGCGCGTGCCGTCGCCGAGCTGGCCGAGGACGTTGAGCCCCCAACTGAACACCGTGCCGTCGAGCCGCAGCGCTAGCGCGTGCTGGTTGCCCGCCGCGATCGTGGCGATCTCGCGCACGTCGGCACTGGCAACACGCACCGGGTTCACGCTGAAGGTGCCCGACTGGCCGTTGCCGAGCTGGCCGGCCGAGTTGTCGCCCCAGGCGTAGACGGCGCGCTCGACGCCGGGGAACGGCGCGTTGGGCAGGCCCACGACCTGCGCGCCCGCGATCGCCAGGCTGAAGTTCAGCCCGGCCGCGACCGAGGTCGCGATCGGCAGGTTGGCGACCTTGACCGGCTGCGAGCGGCTCACGGTCGTGCCGTCGCCGAGCTGGCCGGCGGCGTTGCTGCCCCAGGCGTAGACGCTGCCGTCCTCGAGGAGCACGACGCTGTGGTAGCCGCCCGCCGCGATGGCGCGTCCGGCCGCCGGCAAGGTCACGCGGACCGGCGTCGTGCGCACGGTGAGTGTGCCGTCGCCGAGCTGGCCGTAGTCGTTGTTGCCCCACGCCCAGACGGCACCGGCGGCGTCGAGGGCGAGGTTGTGGAGGCTGCCGGCCGAAATCTGGACGACATTGCGCAGAGTCGAGACCACGGCGGGGCGGGCGCGCGCAGCCCGCGTGCCGTCGCCGAGCTGGCCGTAGTCGTTGTTGCCCCACGCCCAAACGCGCCCGCCTGCGCGCTCGATGGCGAGGCTGTGCGTCTCGCCCGCCGCTACCCCGACAGAGTTCGGCATACCGGCTACGCGCACGGGCACGCTGCTGGAGGCAAGCCCCTCGATGCCGAGCTGACCCTGGGCGCTGTTGCCCCAGGCCCAGACGTTGCCGCTCAGGTCGAGGCTGAGGGTGTGGACCGTGCCAGCAGCAACGGTCGCTAGGTTGATCTGGTTCGGCACCGCGATCGGAACCGTCTGGACGGCCGGGGCCGCCGGGCCCAACCCCAATTCGCTCAGACCGTTGTTGCCCCAGTCGCTCAAGGCGTTCGGAGCTATCTCCCGGTTGATCCAGTCCAGCAGCGCCGAGACGCGCGCGTAGACGCCGGGGAAGCCGGCCCGCGCGCAGCCCTGGCCGTAGCTGGTAATACCAACCTGGATCCAGCCGGTGTCGGCGGCGTTGCGCACGAGCAGCGGCCCGCCACTGTCGCCCTGGCAGGTGTCGAAACCGCCCTGCGGCTCGCCGGCGCAGAGCGCCGTGTTCGGATCGAAGGCGTTGGCGTAGGCGCGGCGGCAGAGCGCATCTGCCAGCAAGTTGATGTTGACGAAGCGCAGGATGCTGGAGCTCGGGCCGCCCTCCTGGATGTTGCCCCAGCCGGCGGCCGTGAGCAGCACGCCCGTCGGTGTGAGCTGGCCTACCTGGCCCGGCTGGATGAGCGGCACCACCGGCTGGCTCGAGGGCCGCGCCAGGCGCAGCAGCGCCACGTCGTAGGCGAGCCCTGAGAAGAACTCGAACGACGGGACGTTGCCGGGGGGCTGGCGGAAGAACGGGTGGTAAATGACCTCGGCAACGTCGATCAGCTCCCCGGTGATCGGCCGCTGCGAGATGTCGATCTGGCCCAGCAGCACCTGGTAGATCCCCGTCGGCAGCTGCGGGCCGGTCAGGATCCCACCCGTATCGGCCACGCAGTGGGCGGCGGTCAGCACCCACTCGGGCGCAATCAGCGAGCCGCCGCAGCCCTGGCGCCCGTTGAACAGCACGGCCGCCGCGAACGGGAACTGCCCTGGCTGCGCCGGCTGGCCGTTGACGATCCGCGCGCTGGGCGGCACCGCGGGCTCGGCGCTGACGATGCGTGGATCGCGCAGCCCCGCCGTAACCCCCAGCACGACCGCCAGGGCGAGCCATAACGTTACGATACGCTCACAGAATCGCGACATCTCCCTCCCTCGTGCCCTCCATCTGGGCCATCCCCCGCGCCGACGCTCCGGGCAGGGATGCGAACGGCGTCGGAAATGTAGCAAGTATGCTGGCCCCTGTCAAGAAAGAATGTTGCTCCAATGTAAAATTTGCGCACATAGCGATCTGCAACTGGCACCGCTTCATCCGATGCTCCCACCCGCGCGCGTTCAGCACACCGTTACCGACCAGCGGGCGCGCTGCGATGATGAGCGGTGGCCCGGCGTTGTCCACCGTCGCGCGTTCGGCACGCCTCTACAATGCAGCGCTCCCTGGAGTGGGAACCGCTGCTGGCTAGATTATGACTGCCGCCCCGCGGTCGCCACGACCAGCGCCGGGACGGCGGGGCATTGGGCGGGTCAGGTGCGTAGCGCCTTGATCACGCGGCCGAACCGCTCGACTCCTTCGGGTGTGTTCGGGTCGAGGATGCACGTCATGTGCTGGACGCCGTGCGCAGCAAACGCCCGGAGCTGGTCGGCGATCTGCCCCGGGCTACCCTTAAGCGCGTGCTCGCGCAGACCGGTCATGTTCCCGTCCGGCCCGGCGAGCGCGACGAACGTGCCGGCGGTGCGCACGATCTCGTCCGGGTTGCGCCCGACCTCGGCACAGGCGGCGCGCAGGTTGGCGTAGTGGGGGTCCACCGCCTCGGGCTGGACGTGCCAGACGGTGTTGTACATGTCGGCGTAGCGGGCGATCAGGCGCATCATCCGCGGCTGCTTGGCGCCGATCAGGAGGCGTGGACCGCGTGGGCTAGGGCCGCGCGGGCGCAGTTCGCAATCGCGGGCCTGATAGTACTTGCCCTGGAAGTCGATCCGGCCCTCGCGCAGCAGCGTGGCGATGATCGTCAGCGCCTCCTCGAAGCGGCTGGCGAGGTGGTCGAACGGGTAGCCGAAGGCGTCGTACTCCGGCTTGTGCCAGCCCGCGCCGAGCCCGAGGATGAGGCGCCCGTCCGAGACCTCGTCGAGCGTGTCGGCCATCTTGGCGAGCAGCGCCGGGTTGCGGAAACTCGTGCAGAGCACGAGCGGGCAGAGCTCAACCCGGCTGGTGACCTCGGCCAGCGCTGAGAGCAGCGTCCACGCCTCCCAGCAGCCGCGTGTGACACCCTCGGGCAGACTCACCGGCGGCGCGTTGCGGTAGAGCAGGTGATCCGCCAGCAGCACGGTGTCGAAACCGACGTCCTCGGCGAGCTTCGCCATCGTGCGGATCTGGCTCCAGCGCACCGGCACCGGCTGCTCCGGCGGGCCGCCCTCCGACACGGGCAGCATCAGCCCCAATTGCAGTCCCCCGTTGGCCCCAGCCATCGACCCCTCCCGCGGGTTCCAACTCCGGCCGACACCCTTGCCGTCCGGGCTTTCGGGCATCGTAGTGCCGCGGCCGGGCGATCGCAAACCGCCTGCCCCGGCTCGCCCGGCCGAGCCTGACCCCACCGCTCCACCGCGTGTGCCCCGTGTTGCAGGAAGATGACCACCTGTTCATGTTCTCGGACATCCAGGCGGCACCGAGGTGGCGTCGTTGTTGCGCTCAAGCGCATCGTGTAGGATCGAGGTTGGCGCGCGGACCGGCGGTTCGAGGCGACGGCCCGCGACGCGCCCGGGCGGAATCTTCTCTTGAGGGAGTGGAGCAGCGTGGTGCAGCGGAGGCCGGCGCGGGCGGTGAGCCTCGCCCTGCTGGTGGTGTGGCTCGGCGTGATGGGGCTGCTGGCGGTGGCCGGCCCGGTCGGCGCGGCCGACCGCGGCGGGATCGCCCGGCCTGCGCCGTTGCCGCTCGGCCCGCCGGCGGT
>JBHOQZ010000302.1:0-1498 GCA_042408635.1 Chloroflexota bacterium | reverse complement strand
GTCGCGCCCTGGGCGCGCAGGTCGCGGTAGAACTCCTGGAACTTCTCCTTGTTCAGCGTCTGGGCGAAGTTGTAGAGCCGGACGTACCCGACGCCGTCCTCGAGCATGCGCACGTCGTAGACCGGAACGGTGTACTGCGCGGGGGTGACGCTGATCGGCACCGGGTTCGGGCTGCCCGGCCGCGCGACCGTGAATTGGATCTCCTGCCCGACGCGCTCGCGGATCTTGGCCGCGAGCTGGGCGAGCGTTGTGCCCTTGAGGTCTTCACCGTTGAGCGTGAGGAGCTTGTCGCCCGACTTCATGCCGGCGGTGTAGGCCGGCGCACCGCGGTAGACCTCCTCGACGATCGGGTAACCGTCCGTGCCGGCCCGGGTGACGATGCCTACGCCCTGCGCCTTCTGCTCCCCGCGCAGCGACTGCTGAAGCCGCTGGTACGCCTCCGGCTGCATGAAATAGGTGTGGCAGTCCTTGAGCGCATCGGCCATGCCGCTGATCGTGGCGTAGGCGAGCGCCTTCTGGTCGATGCCGGGCTTGTCCGCCGCTGCCAGGTAGGCGTCGTAGAAGAGCCCCCAATCGCGGGTGGGCTCACCCGTGAAGGTGACCGAGGCGAGGCGACTCGCCACGCCCTGCGTTTGCAGTTCCTTGTTGGCTGACCCGACGGCGCCCTGATAGAGCACCTCCGTATTCACGGGCTCGAAGAACTTCTCCTGGAGCAGGCGCGCCGCCTGGTCGATCAGCGCGATCTCGGTGTCGGCGCTGATCGGCACGCCGGCGACGACGGCCGAGAGCTCCGCGACCGGCGCCGCCTGGGCGCGGGCGGCCCGCAGCGGCGCGGCGACGACCGCCATCACGAGCAGCAGCAGGAGCAGCAGGCGTTTCATCGTATGTGGCTCTCCTCAACGGTTGGCTGGATCGACGGGTGGGCTCGGCGGGAGCGCCCCATGGCCAGTCCCGGGCCCCGACGCGCGGGCGGACGCGAGGCAGCGGTCGAAGTTCTCGAGGCAGCGGCTGAGGATGACCTCGTAGCCGGGCGCGACCCACCAGCGCCCCTCCGCCGGGCGCCACTGGAGGTCGGCGGGCGAAACGACCTGGCGCAGCAGCGCAAGCCCTGCCGCTTCGTCGCCGCTCGCCAGGCGAAAGCTGTACCCGTCTGGCTCGACGCGAAAGTCGTAGACCCTGACGTTCACGCCTGAAGCCCCTGCCCCGATTCGCGCCCTCATTCTAGGGCACCGGGTTGCGGCCCCGCAACCGGCGCTGCTGGCCGCCGCTCCGCACCCGATCACCGCCGTCACCGGCCGGCCGGTCCGCCAGGCGGCGTCCGCGACCGGCAGCGGCCCGGACCACCACATTCGCGCCTCGGGCTTCACGTATACTGGCCGGAGGGTTGCGCCCGACGGCAGGAGGTGAGTGACGCGACCGTGGCCGACACCCTGTATGCACCACCCGACCCGCTCGGCGTGCGGGCGGCCGCCCGCGAGGTCGTGAGCCGGGCGCGCCA
>JBHOQZ010000299.1:0-1712 GCA_042408635.1 Chloroflexota bacterium | reverse complement strand
CGCCGCGGCGGCGGCCGCGCCGCCGGCGACGGAACGCAGGAAGTCGCGGCGCGACACGCCGTGCTGCTCGGCGAAGGCAAGAACGCGCTCGGTGTGCTCGATCACGTTGCTTTCCTGGCTCATCCTCATACCCTCCGCTGCGCCGGTGGAACGACCGCACCCACCCTCAGCGGGCTCCCGCTGCCGACGGCCCGCAATCTACCAGAGGCGCTTTCGGCGCGTCAAGGCGAGCCGGTTGGCAGCTTGTCAGCCCGCTTCTTCAGGAGGCGGGCCGAGGTGGATCGCCGCCCGTGCCCGTGTGCCGGTGGGCGGGACCGGGAGCGGGTCAATCGCAGACTCGTGGCGGCAGCGCGGTCATGGCTCGTTCGCCGCCGGGCGGGAACGCCGCTCAGCCGCCGGCCGCCGGGTCAGCCCACGGGAGAGGACGAGGCCCGTGCTCCACCAGCAGCGCCAGATCCGCCGGGAGGTCGATGTCCTGCGCCAGGCCCGGCGCGCGCACGATCTCCGCCGCGAGGCCGAGCCGCCGCGCCTGGGCCAGATGCCGCGCGAAGCTGTCGGGGCCCAGTTCGAACCGGAACGGCGCGCCGCAGGGCACGAGCAGCGCGTTGGTACCGCCGCGCACGCCGGGCGCGAGCCGCAACGGCGGGAGCCCACCGAGCCCGAGCGCCCCGGCCGTAAGCCGTCCCACCTCCGCCGGCTGGAGCCACGGCAGATCGCCCGGCAGAAAGAGGAGCGCCCGGCAGCCGTCCCGCACGGCGCCCGCCAGCGCCGCGTCGAGCGCGGCATTGAGCTCGCCGATCTCGTCCGCCTCCCAGGCGACCTCCAGCTCGCACGCCGCCGCGCGCACGGCCCCATCGCCGCCGAGCACGACCACCTTGTCCACGCCCGGCGCCGCCCGTGCCGCGAGCACGACGCGCCGCAGTAGCCAGAGCGCGAGCGCCGCGCGCTCCGTCGGCGCCAGCGGAGGGGCCGCGACGCTCGGCGCACCGACCGGCTCCACGGGATCGGGCGCCGATAACCCCGTCCCTGGAAGAGCGATCGGCGGTGGCAAAGGCCGCGACCGGCCGGCCGCCGACTGCTCCGCCCCAGCCGGCGCAAGCAGCCGCTGTGCCACGACATCGCCCCAGGGCAGTTCCGCACCCCGGACGTGGCGCGGCCCCGGCGGCGCGAGCAGCGGTTGTGCCCCACCCGGGTGGTTGGCCGGCAGGCGCTCAGAGCGCGGGGCGCGGAGGGGGAGTCCGTTCGGGCGCTGCTCGGCGGCGTCCGGCGATGCGCCGGCCGGGAGCGCCGGTCCGCCCAGGCGCGACTTCGCCAGCGCGAGCGGCTTCATGGGGATGACGACGCGCACGCCCGGCCGTTCGGCGCGTGCCGACGCCGGCTGGGGGTGGGGGTGATGGCGCTCTTGTCGGTCTACACGCACGCCCGGCCGTTCGGCGCCTGCGGGCGCCGGGCGGCGGGGCGCGTCCAGGCCGCTGCGCTGGAGTCGGACGGCCGGGGCGGCTGCTTCGGCGGGGTCGCCGGACGGCGGAGGCATCAGCCGCCCCGATCGAGCGCGAGCACGCGGCGCGCCAGCTCGACCTTGTCCGCCTCCGAGTGCATCAGCGTCGGGGCGGTGACGGGGCGCCAGCCGAGCGCCGCGATCGCGGGCGCGGCGGCCGCGTCCACCTCGTCGATCACGAAGACGTCGCCGAGGCCGACGAAGCGGCGCGCCA
>JBHOQZ010000298.1:0-2363 GCA_042408635.1 Chloroflexota bacterium | reverse complement strand
GGTTGCCGAACAGCACGAACGCCGCCACGACGACGAGGGTGAGCAGCACAAACCGCGCCGCGCTCGTCGGCGGCGGCCGCAGCAGGTAGCTGTCGCGCTCGGCCGTGAAGGTGTAGGAGATAAGACCCACGCCGAGCAGCCAGATGAGCCCGCGCGCCACCAGCGGCGGGACGACCACGCCGTCGAACAGCGGCTGCCGCATCAGCACGAGCGTGGCGAGGCCGAGCAGCGCCGGCAGCGGGTAGAAGGTGACGCGGTCGAAGACCGGCGCCGGCTGCCCACGTGCTTCGACGCCCGCGCGCAGCACGTACTCCATGGTTCCCGCACCCGCCAGCAGCACCAGGGGGCCGATCAAGGCCACCCACGGTCCGTCCAGGACCAGTCCGAGCGCGAGCAGGCCGGCCACAACGACGGTGCCGACGATCTCGCCGGCGCGCCCGACGTCGCGCCAGCCGCGCACCGTCGTCACGACGGAACGTCCGCCCTCTCGCCGCACCGTGTGGCGCCTCCTCTGCCCTCTGCCTCAGGTCATCGTAGCACGGCGCTCGAAGCCGCTTCAATCGGGACGGCGCGCAGGTAGCGTGCCGTCGCACGAACGACCTGCCGCCAGACCGGGATCGCGCGGCGCCGCGACAGGCAAGGCGGCCGCCAGGTGGGCGCGGGCAATAGCCGGACCACCTCCTGCTCTCCGCCGGGCGCTGCGAGGGGCACGGCGGTCGGCCCGGAGGGTGCTCGCGGGCGCGTGGTAGAATGGCGTGATATGCCACCGGGTGGTAGCAGACGGTGTGGCGATGGGAGGAGATTTCGCAGCGTTGTCGGCATCGCGTCCCACCCATCGGCCTACCCGGAGACCGCCGCTGCCGACCCTCGCGACCTTCCTGTTCGTCCTGCTCGCGGCCGGGTGTCTCGCCGGGGGCTGCCGACCGGTGGCGGGCGGCGGCGGAGGCCGCTCGCCGGCCGCGCCGGTCGCCGACGCCGGGCAAACACGCCCGAGCCTGCTGACCGAGGCCGAGCGGGCGACCCAGGCGAGCGGCGGCACATGGATGGCGCTCTTCCCGGCCGACCGTCCCGGCGCCCGCTGGCCGCTCGCCACCTGGGCGCTCCTGGCCGCGGCGCTCGGCCTCGTCGGGGTTCCCTACGCGCTGGCGTTGCTACCCGGCCTGCCGGATCGCGGCTACGGCCTCGCGCGCACGCTCGGTTTCCTGCTGTTGGCGTGGGCGAGCTGGTTCTCGGTCGCCTCCGGTTGGGCCGCGAGCAGCCGGCGCGAGGTGGCGCTCGTTCTGGTCGGCCTCGGCCTCGGGGCGGCCGCGCTCGCGTTTGTGAACGGGCGCGCGTGGCTAGGCTGGCTGTGGGCAAACTGGCGTGTGGTGGCCGCCGCCGAGGCGGCTTTCTGGCTCGGAGCGGCCGCGCTCCTGCTCGTGCGGGCCGGCAATCCGGACCTCTGGCACCCGGTCCACGGCGGCGAAAAGCCGATGGACCTCGCCTACCTCACGGCAACGGTGAAGAGCACGAGCTTCCCGCCCTACGACCCCTGGTTCGCTGGGGGCGTCCTCAACTACTACTACTTCGGGCAGGTGGCGGTTGGCGCGCTCGTCAAGCTGACGGGCACGCCGCCGTCGACCGCCTACAACCTGGCGCTCCCGCTCCTCTACGGGCTCACGGTCGCGGGCGCCTTCTCGGCCGGCTTCAACCTGTACGCGCTGCTCGTGCGTCCCCGCCGTAACGTCACGACCGAGGCACTCGCGGCCGGCGGACTGGCCGCGCTCGGTGTGGCGGCGCTGGGCAACCTCGCCGGCGGTCTGGACCTCGCGGCGCGGCTCTGGCACGCGCTGACGGGCGGTGCGCCGCTGCAGCTGCCGATCGACTGGTACTGGGGTCCGACGCGCGTCATCGTGGACACGGTCAACGGCCAGCGCGTCGACACGATCGACGAGTTTCCCTTCTTCAGCTTCCTCTACGGCGACCTGCACGCGCACGTCATTGCGCTGCCCCTCACCTTGCTCGTGCTCGGCTGGGCGCTCTCGCGGCTAATGCCGCCGGTGGAGGCGCGGGCGCTGCCGCCGATCGCCACCCGGCCCGCGCTGGCCGAAACCGGCCTGTCCCCCCTCCACCTGTCGGGGCACCCCCACGCCGCGCGCCCGCTCAACGGAAGGCTGGCGGCGCACGCCTGGCTCCTCCGGCGCTTCGCCGGGGCGCCGCCGCTCGACGCGGCGCCTCCCCTGTTCGCCGAGCCGACTGCCGCGGCCGCACTGCGTCTCAGCCCGGAGGCCGAAACGGTCCTCGCCCGCCCCGGGCTGCCGACGCACGACGAGGCCGCGCTGTCGCTCGGCTCAGACGCCGGACCGGGCGCGGCCGGCGCGCCG
>JBHOQZ010000294.1:0-2810 GCA_042408635.1 Chloroflexota bacterium | reverse complement strand
CGGCGCGCGCGGCCGCCAGCTCGTCGGGCCCGGTCGCGGCGCCGATGGCGCGGATCGCGGCGGCCGCCGCCTCGCTGCGCCAACGGCCGACGTTCACCCCGCCGGCCTCGGGCTCGCGCGCCCAGAGCGAGGCCAGGCCGGCGTCGTCGCCCGCGCCCCTTACCCCTATCAGCGCCAGATCGAACCGACCCGGCGCCAGCCGATCGCGCACGAGTTCGGGCCAGGGCCGCAGAAACGGCTCGGCCGGCACGCCGGCGCGGTGCAGCCGCTCCGCCGCTGCCACCGCCAGACGGGCGCTGTCGGCGCCGTCCGCCGCGACGAAATCCAGCCGCAGCGGCACGCCCGCCCGCGCGCGGATCCCGTCGGCTCCGAGCGCCCAGCCGAGGCGCTCCAGCTCGGCCGGCCCGTCAGTCACGAACGTGAGACCCGCGGGGGCCTGAGCGGGCAGGAGCGGGCTCCGCGCCGTCACCAGCCGCTCGGGCAGCGCGGCCGGGCCGAGCTCGCCGGTTGCGAGCACTGCGGCGAGTGCGCGGCGCACCGCCGCATCCTCGAGCGGACCCGAGCGAGTGTTGAATGCCACGAGGGTGAGCTCGTCGAACACCGGCACCGTGAAGGTGCGGCCGGTCGATGGATCGTCGGGCGAGGCGCGCAGCCAGAGCGCGCCCACCTCGCCGCGGGCGTAGGCGGCGCGGGCGGCGGCTGCGTCGGGGTAGAAGCGCAGCACGTACCGTTCGAGGTAGGGCGCGCCGCCGTGGTAGGCCGGGTTGCGCTCCAGCGTCAGCCGGTCGAGCACCGTCTCCGCGACGCGGAACGGCCCGGTGCCGACGGGTCTGACCCCCTCCCCCTCGGGCGAGGCGACAGAGCCGTCGGGCGCGGCGTGGCGGTGGGCGGGCGCCAGGGGCACGGCGAGCAACCGGGGGAGGTCGGGCCGCGGCTCGGCGGCCGCGATGCGCACGGTGAGGCCCTCGCCCTCGAAGGTGAGACCGGAGAAAGGGTTGTCGACCGGGTCGGCAGCGGCCGCGGCGCGCTGGCGGGCGGTGAGGGTGAAGACGGCGTCGCGCGCGGTGACCGGCTCGCCGTCGTGCCAACGCAGGTCAGGGCGGAGCGTGAAGGTGAAGCTGCGCGCGTCAGGGGTGGCGCTCCAGGCGGCCGCCAGGTCGGGTTCAACCTCACCGCTGGGGGTCAGGCGCGTCAGCCCGTTGAAGAGGAGCGGTGCCAGCTCGCGATCGACCGGGCCGGGCAGCTCAAGCGGGTTGAGCGAGCGCGGCTGCCCGACGATCCCCTCGACGAGCTGGCCGCCGGGCGCAGGCACCGGACGGGTCAGCGCCTCGGCCGCCCCCCATGCCACGAGCAAGAGACCGAGCACGAGGGGCAGCGCGAAAGCGAGCCGCCTGGCCCCGGTGGAGCTCCGGCGGCCGGCGGCACGGCTTCGCTGGCGAGCAGCGCGCGCTCGATCCTGGGCGCCCGGGGCGATCCGCGGCTCGAGGCGGTGCGAGAGGCGCGACAGCGGCGACAGGCGGCTCACGCCGGGGACACTCCCGCTGCGGTCTGGTGTGGTCTGGGGCGGGGTGGTCGTCGTCCGCCACCCGGTCGAACCCGGCGGCATGGGCAGCCGCGACCGAAGGCGCGGCGCGGGGTAAGGTGCGACCGCACTCCTCGCCCTTGGCGGGAGCGCGGCTCAGCCGGGCGGCGGTTAGCGGGCGATCGCGCTGAGGATCGCCAACACCACGAAGACGCAGGAGGTGACGATCGTGAACTGGAAGATCGTCTTCTCGACGCCCCGGCGGGTGCGGTAGACCGGCGAGTCGGAGGAGAAGGTGCCGCTGAAGGTCGCCCCCTTCGACTGCAATAGGATGAGCACCATCAGCACGATGGAGATGAGGATCATCGCAAAGTTGAGGTACGTGGTCACGCCAGGGTTCTCCTCCGAGCAGAATCAGCGGCAGTATACCATGCCGGGGCGGGCTACCCCGCGGGTACCCGGCGCCGGACCACGTGCGCACTCATCAGCAGCCTGTCGACAGCTTTCGCCGCGCCCATTTCGCAACCTCCATCACCCCCGGGCGGCCGGGCGACTGGAGCACCGTCGCAGCGTCCATCACCCGACGGACGACAAGGCGGGAGGCTGTACGACCGGTACGTCACGGAGCGCTGGCCATGCTCGGCGTCCGCGGAACGCGCGGTTGGTGGGGACGGCTGCGCTATCATGCCGCTTCGAGCAGGCTGCGGAGGTGACACGGGGTGAAGCTGCGCGAGCTGCTGGCGGAGCTGCCGGTGGAGGAGGTCGCAGGCGACCTCGACGTCGAGGTGGTCGGCATCAGCGCCGACTCGCGCGAGGTTCGGCCCGGCTGGCTCTTCGTCGCCTACCAGGGGAAGGAGCTCGACCTCCACCGCTTCGTGCCCGACGCCGTCGCGCGGGGCGCAGTGGGTGTGGTGATGGAGCGCGTGGTCGAGCCGGCGGTAGGCGTCGCCCGCGTCGTCGTGCTCGACGGGCGCACGGCCGAGGGGCTGCTGGCGGCGGCCTTCTTCGGCCATCCTTCGCGGCGGCTCGGCGTGATCGGCGTCACGGGGACCGACGGCAAGACCACTACCTCGACCCTCATCCACGCCGTGCTCGAGGCGGCCGGGCGCCGCGCCGGCCTGATCTCGACGGTGGGGGCACGCATCGGCGCCGAGAGCATCGACACCGGCCTGCACACCACCACCCCGCGCGCGATCGACATGCAGCGGCTCCTGCGCCGCATGGTCGACGCGGGCGCCGAGTGGGCCGTCCTCGAAACGACGAGCCACGCGCTCGCCCAGCGCCGGAC
>JBHOQZ010000292.1:0-29502 GCA_042408635.1 Chloroflexota bacterium | reverse complement strand
CCTCCTGGATCTTCCGCGCGGCGCCGCCGGTCTACTTCGGCGCCCACGTCGTGGCGGCGCTGCTGGTGCCGACGGTAGCGCTCCACCCGCCGCTCGAGGCGTTCGGAGACGCCATCGTAGTAGTGGGCCTGCTGGCGCTGGCACGGTTCGCGCTGGCGCTGGCCGGCCTGGACACGGCCAGCAACTTCGGCGGCATGGGCACGAGCCGCGAGCTGCTCTTCGCCGCACTGGTCGAGCCCGCGCTGCTCCTGGCGCTGGCGGCGTCGGCGATCCCCGTCGGCTCGACAGCGTTCGCCGAGCTGGCGGCCGATCAGGGGCTGCACGTCGCCCGGCTGCTCGTCTTCGGCGCGCTTTTCATCGTGGTCATCGCCGAGACCGGCCGCATCCCGATCGACAACCCCGACACCCACCTCGAACTGACCATGGCGCACGAGGGAATGCTACTCGAATACGCTGGCCGTCCGCTCGGCCTGATCGTCTGGGCGACCCACCTCAAGCAGCTCGTCGTCATCTCGCTGCTGGCGGCGGTCTGTCTGCCCTGGGGTCTCGCGCTCGACGGCTCGCCCGGCGCGCTCCTCGTCGGGGCAGCGACCTACCTCGCCAAGGTGGTGGCTCTGGGTGTCGCTCTTGCGCTCGTCGAAACTGGCTACGCCAAGCTGCGGATCTTCCGGGTGCCGGAGCTGCTGGGGGCGGCCTCGCTGCTGGGGTTGCTGGCCGTGACGTCGGTCTACGTGCTGGGAGGCTAGAACCGATGGCGCCGGCCAATCTTACGGTGACCTTGCGCTCCGACCTCGATACGCTGGCTGTGCTTCTGCTGCTGACCGCACTCGGCTCGGTGCTGGTGCGCCGCCTCGACCACCTGGTCGGCGTGCTGGTGGCGCAGGGTGCGCTCCTCACCGCGGTCGGCGCGCTGGCGGCGGTCGCGCACGGGGAGGCGCTGGCCTGGCTCGGCGTGGGCACAACGGCGCTGGTCAAGGTGATCGCCATACCGGGCGTGCTGTTCGCCGCCATGCGCGGCGTGAGGGTGCGGCCCGAGGCGCAGGCGGTGCTGACGCGCAAGCAGGCGTTGCCGCTGGCGGTGGCGCTGGTGCTGGTCGCCTACTACGTCGCTGGGCCGATCGCACCGGCGCTGGGTCTGCCGTGGCGCAACGCCGTGCCGGCGGCGGTGGCGATGGTGCTGCTGGGCCTCTTCAACATGGTGACGCGGCGCAAGGCCGCGGCCCAGGTCATGGCGTTGGTGACGATGGAGAATGGCCTCTACCTCGCCGCCGTGGCGACGACCGGCGGGCTGCCGGCGACGGTCGAACTGGGGGTGGCTCTCGATGTCCTCATCGGCGTGGTCGTTATGGGGATCGTGCTGCGCCAACTCTACCGCACCTTCGCGACGACCGACACCGAACACCTGCGGACCTTGCGGGGGTAACGCTCGATGCTGCTCTGCTTGCTCTTGATTTCGCTCGTCTCGACCGTGCTCCTGCTGGTCGTCGGCCACTTGACGGGCCGCCTCGCCCTCCGTCTCGCCCCGCTTGCGCAGCCGCGCCACGAAGCCGCTCCCGTACCGGCCCGCGGCACATCGGATGGACCGCCGGCTCCCGTCCGACGTGCCGCGGGCCTTGAACTGGTCAACGCTATCGCGGTGGCCGCGCTCTGGGTGGGCGGTGCGGCATTGGTGGCGCAGGTCTTCGCGGAGGGTCCGCAGCACGCGCTGGGCGGGCTGCTCTATGCCGACGCGCTCTCGGCGCTCGTCGTTGGCGTCATCCTGGTGGTGGGCGGCGCGGCGGCGCTCTACTCGATCGGCTACCTGCGCCGCGACGTGGCATCGGGCGAGGTGCCGTCCGATCGGCTGGGCTGGTACTACGCGGGCTTACACGGCTTCATCGGGACGATGCTCGTCACCTGCACGGTCGATAATCTCGGGCTGCTCTGGGTCGGCATCGAGGCGACAACAGTGGTCTCGGCGCTGCTGGTTGGTTTCTATGGTACGCCCACGGCGCTGGAGGCGGCCTGGAAGTACCTGGTAGTTTGCACCATCGGGATCATCTTCGCCCTGTTCGGCATCCTGTTGCTCTACGCGGCGGCGGTTCACGCGCAGGGCGAGGGCGCCAGCCTCGACTGGACCGCGCTAATGGCCGCCGCTGGTCGGTTCGACCCCGCGCTGGTCAAGGTAGCGTTCGTCTTCCTGCAGATCGGCTTCGGGACGAAGGCGGGCCTCGCGCCGATGCACACTTGGCTGCCCGATGCCCATAGCCAAGCGCCCTCGCCGGTCAGCGCGGTCCTCTCCGGCGTGCTGCTCAACTGCGCGCTTTACGCCATTATGCGCGGCTACGGCGTGGCGGTCGGCACGCTCGGCACCGCGTTCCCCTCCCAACTGCTGCTGGGTTTCGGCCTGCTCTCGGTTGCCATCGCCATCCCGTTCATCGTGATCCAGCGCGACGTCAAGCGCCTGCTTGCCTACTCGAGCGTCGAGCACGTCGGGTTGATCGCCGTGGCGCTCGGGCTGGGTGGTCCGCTCGGCTTTTACGCCGGCCTGCTCCACCTCGTCAACCACGCGCTGACGAAGGCGCTGCTCTTCTTCACCGCGGGCGAGCTCGTGCAACGCTACGGCACCCGCCGGATCGCCGCGATTCGGGGCGTGGTCGAGGCGGCGCCGTGGATTGGCACGCTGCTGCTGCTGGGCACCTTCGCCATCACTGGCGCGCCGCCGTTCGCCGTCTTCCTGAGCGAGTTCGGCATCCTCAGCGCCGGAGCGTGGCAGGGCGCCTGGCCGGTGGTGGCCGCCGTCGCGGCGATGCTGGTCGCGGTCTTCGCCGGATTTGTCGCCCACGCCGCCGGCATGGCGCTCGGGCGCCCGAGCCTCCGCCCTGAGGTGGCGCCGCTGCCGGTCTCGGGTGCGTTTGCGCTCGCGCTGCCGGCGGTGGGGATGGTCGTGCTCGGGTTGTACGTCCCGCCACCGCTCGCCGAGGTGCTGCAGAGCGTCGCCCGCCTCATCGCCGGAGGTGCGCCGTGATGCTCGAATCGTCCCACCGCGCGCCGCTCGCACCCGGCCGCGGTCCGGCCGCCACTTCGGTCGAGCCGGCGCGGCTCCACCCCAACGCAGCGGCGCTCCCACCCGGAGCGGCTGGCGAGCAGCGCGTCGAGGTGCCCGCCACTGACCTGGCCGCAGCTTGCGCCGCGGCGGCCGAGGTGCTGCCGGGCCGGCTCGCCACGATGATCGGCTACGACGACCGTGCCCAGAGCGGACGATTCCGGCTGGCCTATGTCTTCGCCGTCGCGGACGGCTGGCTCAGCGTCGAGACGGCGCTCGACCCGGCCACCCCGGAGTTCCCGTCGGTAACGCCGCTCTTGCCGGCAGCGGACTGGTACGAGCGGGAGGTGCACGACCTGCTCGGCTTGGTACCGGCCGGGCACCCAGACCCTCGCCGTCTCGTGCTCCACGAAAATTGGCCGGACGGCTGCTATCCGCTGCGCAAAGACGTCGACCCGGCCTCGGCCGTGCCCGTGGCTGAGCTACCGCCGGCGCGGTTCCATCACCTGCACGGTGAGGGGATCGTTGAAATTCCGGTCGGGCCGATCCACGCGGGGGTGATCGAGCCGGGGCACTTCCGCTTCGCCGCGGTGGGAGAGCTGGTGCTCCACGTGGAGGCGCGGCTCTTCTACACCCACCGCGGCATAGAGAAGGTAGCGGAGGGAAAGTCGGCGGCGCACGGCGTCCAGATCGCGGAACGGATCTGTGGCTCCTGCGCGGTCTCCCACGCCGTCAGCTACTGCCAGGCGATCGAGGCGATCGCCGAGGTCACGCCGCCGCCGCGTGCCGCCGCCGTTCGCACCGCCGCACTCGAGCTGGAACGCCTCTACAACCACATCGGCGACCTGGGCAACATCTGCGCAGGCACTGGCTTCGCAGTCGGCAACAGCCAGGGGCTGCGCCTCAAAGACGCGCTTCAGCGACTCAATGAGCGCCTGACGGGCAACCGGTTCCTGCGCGGCCTCTGCCGGCCAGGTGGGGTGCGGCGCGACCTCGACGCCTCGGCGCGCCACGACATTCAGTCGACGCTGGGCTGGCTGGCGCCCGAGTTCGCGCGCTTCGCCGACCTGCTGCTGACGACCGAGTCGTTCATGGAGCGGCTGGTGGGCACGGGTCGACTCGATCCGGCGGTGGCGGCGCGGCAGGGCGTTGTCGGCGTCGCGGCGCGCGCCTCGGGTCTGCACCTCGACGCCCGGCTCGACCACCCGCACGCCGCCTATGCGTGGCTTCCGCTCTCGGCCGTCGTCATGCCGGCAGGCGATGTGCTGGCGCGAACGCTGGTGCGGATTGGTGAGGTGCACGCCGCCCTGACGCTCCTGCGGGAGCTGCTCGACCACCTGCCACCGGGCCCAATGGCCGCCGACTTCCCCGAGCGCCTGCCACCGCTGCGCACCGCGCTTGGCGTGACCGAGTCGCCACGCGGCGAGAACATCCACTGGGTCCGCAGCGGCGCGGATGGCATGATCGACCGCTACCGGGTGCGCTCGGCCTCGTTCCCGAACTGGGCGATCGTGCCCGCGACCGTGCCCGGCAACATGGTGCCGGACTTCCCCCTAATCAACAAGAGCTTCGAGCTCTGCTACGCGTGCCTGGACCGCTGAGGCGCCGCCGGCCGTGCCGGGCACTACCCGCTGGGAGTCGCTGATGCTGAAAATCTTCCGCGCCAGCCTCGAAACCGGCCTGGTCACGACCCGCTACCCCGAGCGTGCCGACCCGCCGCCGGCCGCGTTTCGCGGGCGTCCGGCGATCGACCCCGTGCGCTGCACGGGCGACGGTGCCTGTGTCGCGGCTTGCCCCTCCGGCGCGATCACGCTGACGCCGCCTGGCGACGGCGCGCGCGAGTGGCGATTGGATCTAGCGCGCTGTGTCTTCTGTGGTCTCTGCGCCGGGGCGTGCCCGGCGCAGGCGATCGCACTCACACACGACTACGAGCTGGCCGTCCGCGACCGCGCCGACCTGGTGACGCGGCTCCGCCTCGGGGGCCCGGCTGAGGCGGAGCCCGGCGCCACGCCTGCCCGGGTGAATCAGAGGGCGGCGACCGGCTGGGAGCGGTTGCCGGTGCGGATACGCCGGCTGCTGCGTCGGTCGCTCCATATCCGCCACGTCGATGCCGGGTCGGACAACGGCGTCGATTGGGAACTGGCGGCGTTGCTCGGGCCGGTGTACGATCTCCAGCGGCTCGGCGTCGACGTCGTCGCCTCCCCGCGCCACGCTGACCTGCTCTTCGTGACGGGTGCGGTGACGAGAAACCTGGCCGAGGCGCTGCGGCGCACCTACGAGGCGATGCCGCAGCCCGGCCTCGTCGTCGCGGCCGGCGACGAGGCGTGCGGGGGTGGGTTGTGGCAGGGCAGCTACGCCGTGGCAGGCGGTGTGGACCGGGTCGTGCCGGTCGACGTCTACATCCCCGGCAGCCCGCCGCGGCCCGAGGCGCTCATCCACGGCCTGCTTGTGGCGCTCGACCGGCTCGAGCCGCGGCTGCGCGCGATCACCCTCACGAGCGCGCCGGGAACTGTGCCCGGGGCCGCGCCCGCGCATCGGCTGCGCGGCCGCCCGACCCGGAGAACACCATGACCAGCAAGACGACCACAGCGACCGGCGGCGGGAGAGCTGCGCGCCGTGAGGATAGTGTCCCAGGGAGTGTGTAAACGGGGCGGCGGCCGTCGCCTTGAGGATGGCGCTGGCCGACCTATTGCGTAAGGCCCACGGAGACGGCGAAATCAACCTTTCAAAGGGCGGGTTGCGGGTGATCGCCCAGGCGCTGATGGAGCCGGAGGTGACCCACCACCTGGGCGTCGAGCGCTACAAGGGGGTCGGCGAGCGCACCGACCAGCGCAATGGCTACCGCGAGCGACCCTGGGACACCCGCGTCGGGACCATCGACCCGACGGTGGCGCGGGTACGCGATGGGAGCTTCTTCCCAGCCCTGGTGGAGCCGCGTCGGCAGGCCGAGAAGGCGCTGATGGCGGTCGGCCAGGAGGCCTACAGCCAGGGCGTCTCAACGCGGCGGGTCGACGAACTGGTCAAGGCACTGTGGACTGTCGGGTCCCTTGGCTGCGCAACGCCTTGGCACAGGTGCCGAAATCGGCGGCCAAAGTGGTAGCGGCCACCGTCCGGACGATCTTCGCCAAGCCCGATGCGGCCGGTGCCCGCGAGCAGTGGCGGCGAATGGCGGACAGCCTGCGCGGGCAGTTCCCCAAGCCGGCCGACCTCATGGACCAAAGTGAGATAGATGTGCTGGCCTACACCGCCTTCCCGCGCGAGCACTCGCGGCAGATCCGGTCGATCAACCCCCTAGAACGCCTCAATTAGGGAGTTCGAGATCCGCTACACCGTGAGACGCTATCCGCGGGCGCCGTCCGTCGCCGGCACCCCAGTGCAATTGAAACGACGGGCGTGACCCCGAGCCGCGCCGGTGACCGGTTGATCCGCGCCGCCCGGGCGCTCACCCCGCCCAGCCCCTTCGCCGCACTCTGGTTGCGCTACCGGGGCGAGCCGCGGGTGCCCAAGCCGACGCTCTTCGACCTATACAACCTGCTGGGCCAGTGCGGCATCGTGGCGAACGTGGCGTTGCGCCCGTGGTCGATGCGCTGGACCTGGCCCGACCTCGACTCGGCGCTGGCCGATGCGCTCGACCGGCTGGTCAGGCCCCAGGCGACCCGCAGGCCGGGCAGGGCCGGGCCGACCTGGCCGCGCTGCTCGAATCGCGGGACGACGGCGTGGGACTGCCCGAGGCGCGCGGCCAGGTCGCCGTGCTCTGGTGGGAACGGTCAACGAACGGCGGCGGCAGCCGGGAGGATCGACCGGCGGAGCCGCGCCGCCTCCCGCTGCCGTGATGTCGCGGCCGGGCCGGGCGCGAGGTGCGACCGGCGCCCCCCTCGATCGGGTACCAGGCGGCCGGCGCGACGAGGCGGTCCGCGCTTCCGGAGCCTCCTGGCCGGGATCGTGGGGTCGGGGCTGCGAACCCTCCGCCAGGCGCGACGTGGCCGCCGCCCCGGCTACAGGCGGCAGCCTCTCGGCAGGAACCCGCGGTGCGAACAGCCCGTGCCGAGCGGCGGTGCGGCCTGTTCGAGAAGGGTGCGGTAGAGCGGGAAGCCGACCGCTCGACTGATGGGCGGCGGCGGTGCCGGGGGCGAAACGACGCAAAGCGGACGTTCCGCCTCTGGTCCGCGTGTCGGCGGCGGGGGTATAATGCGCGCCGACGTCAGGGTGCCGATGGGGTGGGTCGCGCCGGCCTGCCGGCCTATCCGTGCTCCCCCGTTGCGAGGGCACGGGGCCCGGGTGGGTTCGGGCCTCCCTCCACGGCAGGAACAGAGACTCCATGTCGGTCGAGCCGATCTCATCGCCCGCGCTGGACGCGGGCCTCGCGCGGGTGGCGCCGCGCGCGCGCTCACTGGCGCGCCTGCGCGGGCTGTTGCCGCTTGCCTACGCGGCCTGTGATGGTGCGCTCGCCTGGCTCGCGCTCACGCTCGCCTGGTGGCTGCGCTACCACTCGGGCTTCCTCTGGGACCTGGATCTGTCGGGACAGCCCTACACGCTCAATCTGCCGGTCACGGAGGAAAGCTACCGCACGCTCGAGTACTACCGCCCCTACCACCTGATCTTCGTCGGCCTGCTGGTTGGCGCGCTCGTGCTGCGCGGCACCTACAGCCGGCGCTTCCTGCGCTCGCTCTACGACGAGGCCACCTCGGTGGTGAGCGCGTCGACGATCGCCATCGCCATCCTGATCATCGTGCTCCACTTCCACAATCCGTTCTCGTTCTCGCGCCTGATGTTCATCTACCTCTGGGCGCTCACGGTGGGGCTGCTCGTGGGGGCGCGCGTGGTCGGCCGCGGGCTGCGGGGGCTGCTGCGTCGGCGCGGCATCGGGTTACGCAGCGCGCTGATCGTCGGCTGCGGCCCGCCCGGTCGGGCGATCATGCAAAGCCTGCTCGCCCAGCCGGCGCTGGGCTACCAGGTGATCGGCTTCCTCGACGACGCGTACCGCCGCGACCTGGGGCGGATCGCCTACCTCGGAGCGCCGGCCTGCCTCGACGTGGTGATCGCCGAGCGTCAGCCGGACGAGGTCATCATCGCGCTGCCCTCCTCGCGGCACGAGGAGATCGTGGGCTATGTCCGCGCCTGCCGCGCCAGCGGTGCCCGGTTCCGCCTGGTGCCGGACTTCTACGAGCTGAGCCTGAACCAGGTCGACACGCAATACCTCGACGGGATCCCGCTGATCGGCCTGCGCGACCTCCAGCTCAGCGGGCCCGACCGGCTCGTCAAGCGCGCGGTCGACGTGGTCGTCGCCTCGCTCGGGCTGCTGGTCGCCTCGCCGGTCCTGCTCCTGGCGGCAGTGGCGATCAAGCTCGATTCGCCCGGCCCGATCCTGCACCAGCAGGTCAGGGTCGGCAAGGGGGGCCGCCACTTCACGCTCTACAAGTTCCGCTCGATGAAGGTCAACGCCGACGCGGAGCTGGAGCGGCTGCGGCCGAGCAACGAGGCGGGCGGCGTCACGTTCAAGATGCGCGCCGACCCCCGCCGCACCCGGGTGGGTCGGTGGCTGCGCCGCCTGAGCATCGACGAGCTGCCCCAGCTCTGGAACGTGCTGCGGGGCGACATGAGCCTGGTGGGACCGCGCCCGCCGCTGCCGAGCGAGGTCAGCCGCTACGAGGAATGGCATCGCCACCGGCTGGAGGTGGCGCCGGGGCTGACCGGCCTGTGGCAGGTGAGCGGCCGCAGCGAAGTGCCGTTCGACGAGATGGTGCTGATGGACCTGTGGTACATCGAGCACTGGTCGCTCGGCCTCGACCTCAAGATCCTCTTCCGCACCATCCCGGCCGTGCTACTGGCCCGCGGCGCCTACTGACGTTGCGCTGCTGCGCACGCCGTCGGAATCTTGTTTACTCGCTGCCTTGAGCTCGGCCTACCCGGGCCCTACAGTGGAGTCGAGGATCGTCGCGGGAGAGGTGAACCTGGTGGCAATCGGCGGCAGCGCATCCACCCACCACAACACGCTGACTGGCAGACTGGTGGCGGGCGAGCCGGCCGCGGGTTGGCGCTGCGAACGGTGCCAAGCGACCTTCACCACGCTGATCGCGGCGATCGCCCACGTGGAGGTGCGCCACCCCAACCGCGAGCGCGGCCGCCACGCGCTCAGCCCCCACACCTGATCGCCGCCCCAGAGGTGTTCCGTCACGTTGATGATTCTCGGGGCGGCGTCGTCGGCCTCGGCGCGTCACCCGGCCATCCCCCCAAGCCGCCGCCGTGACCGATAACCAGCGCGTCAAGTGGGGTTACGGCTCGGCTCGGTCCGACGGCCGGAGCCGGCCGCGCGGGTGGGCTCCGTTCCGGGGAGCGGTTCCCTTGCAAGGCAAGGGTGGCGACATTCCCGAGCCCTTGAATCATTCTTGCGGCTGCCCTACAATGCGGCCATGGCTGGCCGGGTCGGGCAGGCGACGGCGGAAAGCGCAGCGGATTTCCCTCACGAGCCGGTTCTGTGGTAGAATGGCTCCCGGACCGCTCCTGACGGTCAGGCCCACATAGCTCAGCAGGTAGAGCACATTCTTGGTAAGAATGAGGTCACCGGTTCGAATCCGGTTGTGGGCTCCCTTCCTCTAGTTTACGACCAGGTCGTGCGGCAGGCGCGAGAGGCGCTCGCAGCCGCTCTCCGTCACGCGGACCGTCTCCCCCAGCGACATGGTCAGGCCGCTCGCGCTGTCGAGCAGGATCATGTGCATGAAGAACACCATGTTCGGCTCGATCGGCACAGGGTTCTGCGTATAGAGCATCGGCCAGTCCATCCAGGAGGGCGGGTAGGCGGCGCCGAGGCTGTAGCCGCAGGCGTTGAGGCGGTGCTCGCGGTAGCCCGCGGCGTCGAAGACGCGCGCGTGGGCGTCGAAGATGTCGCCTACAAGGCCGCCCGGTCGGCACGCCGTCTGGCAGGCGGCCAGCGCCTCGACGCAGGCGGCGTGCATCGCCCGGTGCCGCGGATCGACCCGGCCGGTGAGCACGGTGCGCATCAGGCAGGCGTGGTAGTGGCGGTAGGCGGCGCCGAACTCGAGCTGGACCTGGTCGTCCTGACCGATCGTGCCGTGGCCCGTGAAGTGGCGCACCAGCAGCGCGTTCTCGCCCGAGCCGATGATGAAGCGGCTGGCGGGGTAGTCGCCACCGCCTTCGAAGATCACGCCGTGCATCGCGGCGAAGAGCCGCCCTTCCGGCGTGCCCGACGTCGCCAGCCGGTGGGCCTCAACCAGCGCGGCGTCGGCCAACTCCGCCGCCCGCCGCACGTAGGCCAGCTCCGCCTCGCTCTTGACGACGCGCAGCCGGTTGACCAGGTCGGAGGCGTCGACCAGCTCGCAGAACCCGGCCAGCGCCCCCTCGACCATGCGGGCATTGGCGGCGCTCAGGCCCACGGCGTCGTACTCGATGCCGAGCCGCTGCCCGCGACAGCCGTATTCATCGAGCAGGGCGCGCAGATCGAGGCCGGGGTTGGCGTCGGGACGGTCGACCCAGACGCGCACGTCCTCGATGATCGAGGTGCGGCGCGCCTGGCGCAAGTCCGGGGCGCGGGTGAGCAGGGCGAGGCGGCCGTCGGCGCCCACGGAGAGGCACTGGAACCGCATGAAGCCCATGGTGTCGTAGCCCGTCAGATAGTACATGCTCTCCTGGCGGAACATGAGCAGACCGTCGAGGCCGCGATCCGCCAGCCCCGCGCGGACGCGCTCCCGCCGCGCGGCCAGCTCCGCCTCCGAGAAATGCAGCGGCATGGCTACCCCCTTCCTTCGCCCAGAACAGGTCGTGCCCGTCGCGCGCCGTTCGCCGGAAACACTCTCGGCATGCCGACCCTCTACTTTGCCGCGGACAGATCGTGCACCGGCCACGTCGCCACGGCATCGGCCGCCCGGGTCAGGGCGGGCACCAGCTCACCGAAGAACGCGACGAAGTCGGTCGGGAGCGAGTTGAACACGATGCCGATGGTGACGCCGTCCGGGCGACGCGCCAGCCACGAGGCATTGGAGCCCTCGAGCGCCCCGGCGTGGTCCCATTGAAGCTGCTGGCTGACCGGGCGCACCACCCAGATCATGCCCGCCTGCGCCTCCGCGTTGCCGGCGCCCGCGCTCGCGGCCTCGGCCGGCGGCGGCTTCGGGCTGGTGAGCATCTGCCGGACCGTCTGGGGCCGCAGCAGCGCCGGGCCGCGCTGGCCGTCGACGGCCAGCGCAAAGCGCACCAGGTCGGCCGCCGAGGCGACCCAGCCGCCGTGGGCGTCGAGGGCCTCCATGTAGTAGGAGCCGTAGGCGAGCGGCACGTCGGCCTCACCCGGGTAGACCGAGAGTGTCGGCGGCGTCCCCGGCTGCGCGTAGTAGCGCACCTCGCCGGGCTGGCGGTCGGCCGGCCGCGTCCGCCCGAGCTGCATGTCAGCGATGCCCGTCGGCAAGAGGAGCGCCCCCTGCACATACTGCTCGTAGCCCTGGCCGGTGACGCGCTCGATGACGCGGCCTAGCACGTTGTAGCCGAAATTGGAGTAGGCGGTGCGGGTGCCGGGGTCGAAGTCGAGCGGCATCCCGCGCATGAAGCGCACGATCATCGGCGCGCTCGCCGGGTCCGTCCCGCCCAACCGATGGGACGCCATGACCGACCAGGGCGGATACTGCGGATCGAAGCTCTTGACCGAGTTCCACCCGCCGCTGTGCTGGAGCAGGTGCTGGATCGTGATCGCATCGAGGCGGGGATCGACGGTGGAGCCCGGCGGCGCCGGCAGGTTGTCCAGCAGCGGAAACGCCCGGTCGTCGAGCTGCAGGCGCCCATCGTCGATGATCTTGAGGACGGCGACACCCGTGAACGGCTTGGAGACGCTCGCGATGCGGAAGAGCGCCGTCGGCTGCACGACCTCGCCCCGCTCGACGTCGGCCAGGCCGTAGCCCCGGTTGAAGACCAGCCGGGCGTCTTTTGCCAGCGCCAGTTGCCCGCCCGGCAGTTGCCAGCGCGCCATCAGCCGCTGCACCATCTGATCGAAGGCGGCCAGCTCCGGCACCGGCAGGCCCGTTGTCGGCAGCTCCTGCCCGGTTGCCCGGGGATCGAACCCGCCAGCGCCGCCCCCGCCGTCCGCGCCGCCGATCTCGACGTGCCAGCCGGGTCGGCCGTGGGTAGCTTGGAACCTGTCAGATCGATCTGCGCGGACGGCGGGCGTCGTTGGCGGGGTGGCGATCGCCGCCTGCGCCGGCCGCCCGAGCCCGCCGGCAAGCCCGGCTGGCAACGCGACCGCTGCGGCGCCAAGGAGGAGACGGCGTCGGCTGACCTGCTGCCGTGTCGGCGACCGAACCTTCATACGGTCGGGCTCTTGCCCGCCGGCGCGGCTGCGCGCCCCATCATCACCCTGTCGCCTCCCTCGCCATTCGGCGGCGACCCACCGGCGTCAACCTGCCTGGTCAGCGCCCCGCCTGCGCTCGTCGGCGCGGCAGGTGGGGAGGATAACACGATGGCGTGGCTGCGTCGACCGCGCGGGTCAGTGCCTGGTGCCGGCCAGCTCACCCACGAACCGGCGCGCGCCGGCCGGATCCTTGAGCAGCTCGTCGAGGACGCGGTAGGTGATCGTGGCGCACTGCTCCTCGCTCAGCCCCGCCTTCGCCAGTTCGCCATGGAGCGTCGTGACCACGTCCCGCAGGACGGCAAAGCCCGGATCGTCGGGGATCGCCTGCTTGGCCTGCAGCGCGCGGTGCAGATCGACCAGACCCAACCCCGTCTTGATGCACGAGATGAAGTCGCCCAGCCGCTTGTCGCTCAGCACCGCGATGACCACTGGGGCCGCGATCGTGATTGCGTTGTACATATATGGCATCACGGTGATGATGCCCGTGGGGGAGAAGCCGCCCAGGGTGCTGTCGGTGCGCGCGAAGAGCTCCGCGCGCGCCTGCCCGCCCTGGCTGTAGGCGGTGGCCCATCAGGGCGCGACCGCCGCCTCCTCCAGCGCCACGGCCTCCGCCAGTCGCGTCGCCCAATCCTCGAGAGTCGTCATGGTGCAGCTCCCCCCGGCATCAGAGATATCGACGGCATAGCCATTGAGAAGCATGCCCGATGCTACTGAATGTGCGGTGGACCCTCAATGCCGTTGCGAGGCCGCCCGTGGGAGCACGACCCAGACGGGTGCAATGTTACCCCGAGCCCACCCACCAGGCGACCATGGCAGTGAGCCCGACGATGGCGCCGGCGACGGGGTAGTCGGGAAACGCCGAGAGGTCGGGCAAGCGCTGGCTCGCACTGAGGATCCGTGCCTAGCGCGTCACCGCGAGCGGCCAGCGCAGGACGATCGCCGCCATGACCAGTAGGTTGCGCGCGTTCGTCGCGAACCAGAGCCGGGTCCACCAAGGCAAGGCTTCAACGATGTTGATGTCGGCCGAGGTCTCCTAGACCAATGCGGTCGCTTGCCCGTACCGCGGCAGGACGCCCAACAGGCTGCCGACTGGGTAGAGCAGGAGCAGTATCGTCAGCGCTCTGTCGGCCCGCTGCTCGAGCAGCCAGCGGCGGAGGCCAGCCGGCGGATGCGTCAGGCGGAACAGCAGCCAGCGCCACCACGGGATCGCTCGGCCGCGCTGCAGCAGCGCCTGGACGACGCCCTTGCCTCCGTTCAGCTCGGAGAGCGCGAAGCGATCGGCGTTGCATTCGGCCACCCAGATGGCGAGGACGGGCAAGAGGAGTGGAACGAAAAACGTGAAGAGATTGCGGAGGATTCCCGTCGCGAACAGGACACGGTTCAGATTCAACTGGAGCAGGGCTCCGAAGAGTGCCCAGGCTTCGACCGCGCGCGACGTGCTCCCGATCGCCGTGGCTCTCGCCGCGAGATCTTGAACGTATCCGTACAGCATGATCCCGTCATGCGCCAGCACTGCGACGGTCTGTACCACCGAGAGGACGAGATAGAGCAGCAGCGCGGCTTTCAGTTCGAGCTCGAGCAGGCTACCCGCACCCATCATCAGGTGATCGCCGCGACAGTCGTGCCCGATTTCGTGCAGCAATGCCGCTTCCGCCGCCGAGCGGTCGCGCTGCCAAAGCAATGACGAAGCTGCCGAAGACAGCGACGACAGCGTGCCTCAACCCACGCGGGGAGATGAAGAGCGGGGCCGCCGCTGCACGCATGAGGTTGACCTTCACCTCGAGGGTCGGGTCGTACCGGTGAATGAACCGCTGGATGTCAGTCAGAGCTAACAGACTCGGCGGCGGCGCCGTGAGGCCGAAGTGACGTTCCAGGTAGCGGGCGCGCAGATGGGGTAGGAGCAGGCTGACGATGCCGCCCAGGACGACCAGCTTTGGCAGAAAGTCCAGCACGACCGCGGGATAGAGCAAGAAGTCCAGGCGATCCAGACCCAATTCCGGGCTGATCCGCACGCTCTCCGAGCCGCCTGCGATGAGACGGAGACGCTCCAGCTTGCTGTTGAGATAACCGCTGACGTCGAAGGAGATCACATTCATCAGCGACCAGTACCAGAGCCACGGGCTCGCACCCGGCTGCTCGCGCGCGAGCGCGGCGACGGCTTCGCGGGGTGCGAACGATTCGCGTGTCGAGCTGGTTATCGCTCGGGCCGCCCCCCATGTCACCAAGGCACCACACGAACTCCGCTGGGACTTCGAGCGCCGGACAATCGGCGGCTGTTCCACCCGCCCGAGGCGGTTCCCGTGTCGGCAACGCTCAGGTACCGGTTGCAGCCCGGCCCGCGCCGCAATCACGTCTCTCTCGACGCCCTTCTCCCCCTGCCGAGCGCGTCCCACCCCGCCTCTGCCCCGCGTGGTACGGGGCCACCTTATGTCCGCCGCACCGCGGTGTCAATAGGCAAGCGACCAGGCTGGCGGATGCGCCCACCGACCCGGGGCACGCCCGCAGCGCCGCGTCGTGCTCATGGGTCACGTCGCGCTCGGCTCGGAGTGGATCGGCTGCGGTGGCTGGGCAGCGGAACCCTCCATGACGCTGGTGGGACGCCTCCACCTGAAGGCGTCCCACCTGAGCGAGCGATGTGTCGGCGCAGAGGCGCTAATGCGGCCGGTTGGAAGCGGCAGTTGGCTGCCGCCGATCGGCCGGCGGCGCCCCGCGCGGGCCCCGCACCAGGCCGTAGATCGCGCCGACGACTGCGCCGGCGAGCCCGGCCAGGAACCAGGCGGCGAACGCCGTGCCGCTGGAAAGGTACGGACCGAAGAGGCCGCCCCAGAGCAGCGCCGAGATGATGATGATGCCGATCAGCCAGCCGCAGACTGCGCTCGACGCGATGTGCACCCTCCTACCTCCGGATCAGCCGCCGCGGCGGCCGTTGCTCTGGCTATTGATGGCGCGCCAGATGCGCTCCGGCCGAAGCGGGATGTCCAGGTGGCGGATGCCGAGCGGGCTGAGCGCGTCCATCACCGCGTTGGCGATCGCCGGGGTCGAGCCGATCGTCGCCAGTTCGCCGATCCCCTTAGCGCCCAGCGGGTTGTGCGGCGTGGGCGTCACAGTCTGGTCGAGGCGAAAGCTGGGGAAGAGGTCAGCCTTTGGGATCGCGTAGTCCATGAGCGAGCCGCTGAGCAACTGGCCGCTCTCGTCGTAGACCACCTCCTCGATCAGCGCCTGGGCGATGCCCTGGGCGAGGCCTCCGTGGACCTGGCCGGCGACCAGCTTCGGGCTGATGCGCGGGCCGCAGTCGTCGACCGAGTAGTACTCGCGCACGCGCACCACGCCGGTGTCAGGCTCGACCTCGACCACCGCCACGTGCGCGCCGAACGGATAGATCAGGCTCGGTGGGCGGAAGTAGTCGATCGCCTCGAGGCCGGTCTCGATGTCGGGCGGCAGCTTGTCGGTGTAGGCCTTCTGGGCGATGTCGGCGAGCGTGAGCGCGCGCGCCGGCACGCCGCGCACCTGGTAGCGGCCGTCGACCACCTCGATATCCTCGACCGCCGCCTCGAGCATGTGCGCCGCGATCCGCTTTGCCTTGTCGATGATCTTGTCGGCGGCGCGGTAGAGCGCGGAGCCACCAACCGCGATGCTGCGGCTGCCCATCGTCCCCTGGCCCATCGGCGTGGTGGCGGTGTCGCCGTAGAGCACCTGCACCTTGTCGAAATCGACGCCGAGCCGGTCGGCGACGATCTGGGCGAAGGTGGTGCCACCGCCCTGGCCGTGGGGCGAGATGCCGGTCGTCACCGTGACGGTGCCGGTCGGCTCGACCTTGATCTGCGCGCTCTCGTAGGGACCAAAGCCGCACATCTCGACGAAGCAGGCGAGGCCGATCCCCAGCAGCGGCCCGTCGCCGCTGGCTCGGCGGCGTCGCTGCTCCTCGCGCAGCGCGGCGTAGTTCGAGACCTCGAGCGCCCGGCTGAGCGCCTTGTCGTACTCGCCGCTGTCGTAGACGAGGCCGGTCGGCGTCTTATAGGGGAAGGCGTCGGGCGGGATGAAGTTCTTACGCCGGATCTCGACCGGGTCCTTGCCCAGCTCGGCGGCCACCAGGTCCATCAGGCGCTCGAGGTAGTAGGCCGCCTCGGGCCGCCCGGCGCCGCGGTAGGCCGCGACCGGCGTCGTGTTAGTGTAGACCGCCTTGACCTCCAGGTCGACGCTGGGCACCTTGTAGACGCCCACGCCCATCATCGCGGTGAGGTTGGGGATCACCGCCGCGACGGGGTAGGCGCCGAGGTCGGCCAGCACCCGCATGCGGATCCCGGTGACGGTGCCGTCCTCGGCCACCGCGGCCTCGATGTCGTTGATCTGGGCGCGCCCGTGAGTGGTGGCGAGCATGTGCTCGGTGCGGCGCTCCTCCCAATGAACGGGCACGCCGAGCTCGCGGGCGAGGTAGGCGAGCAGCGCGTCCTCGGGGTAGAGGCCGATCTTGACACCGAAGCCGCCGCCGACGTCGGGCGCGATCACACGCACCTGGTTCTCAGGCAGGCCGAGCACGCGCGCCACGTCCCCGCGCATCAGGTGGGGCGCCTGCGTGCTCGTCCAGAGCGTAACGCCGCCGGACCAGTGATCGGGTGCGGCCGCCACTGCCCGGCCCTCCATGGGTACGCCGGAGAGGCGCTGATTGATCATGCGCTGCTTGACCACGCGGTGGGCGCCCGAGAACGCAGCGTCGGGGTCACCCCGCTTGATGTTGAGCACGTGGTCGACGTTGTCGGCCATGCCGTCGAAGAGGCGCGGCGCATCGGGGGCGAGCGCCTTCTCCATGTCCGCCACGCTCGGCAGCGGCTCGTAGTCCACGACCACGGCCTGGGCGGCATCCTCGGCGATCTCGGGCGAGGCAGCGACGACCGCCGCAACCGCCTCGCCGGTGTGGCGCACCTTGTCGACCGCGAGCGCGTGGCGGATGCGGGCGGCTGGCTCACCCTCGGTGCCGCCCTCGGTGCCGCCCTCTCCGCCGCTGCTGGCCAGCGGCTGGAGCTTGTTGGCGAGGTCCTGGCCGGTGACGACGGCGGTGACGCCCGGCATCGCGAGCGCGGCGGCGGCGTCGATGCCGCGGATGCGCGCGTGGGGATAGGGGCTGCGCACCAGCGCGACGTGCTGCATGCCGGGGAGCTTGAGGTCGCCGACGTAGTTGCCGGTGCCGGTAATCAGGCGGGGATCTTCCTTGCGTTTGACCTCTGCACCAATCAACGACGCGTAGGCCATCGTCATCCTCTCCTGGCGTCGGTATCTGACCGGGCCCGACCGCGCGAGGCGCTCGGGCGCTCTCCGGTCATCATAGCGCAACTCGCAGGGCCAGGAGCCCGGGCGGGGCTGCCCGCGGCCGGCTGCTCGAGCTGCCCGGTGCTCGTAGGACCGTGCCGGGCTGCCCGCCTCAGCTCAGGGTGCGCCGACGGCCAGGTCGCCCCGATCCTGGTGGACGAAACGCTCCACCAGGTCGACCAGGCTCGTGAGCTTGAACGGCTTGGGGAGGACGGCCTGGGCGAGCGCAACCGTCGCGCCGGCGCGGTCGGGGGTGGCGGAGACGATGACCACGGGGATGGCGCGTGTGGCGGGGTCGGCGCGGAGCTGTTGCAACACGGCTTGGCCGCTCTGGCCGGGCAGGCCGAGGTTGAGCAGGATGAGGTCGGGACGTAGCTCGCGGGCGCACTCGGGGGCGCCCGTGCCGCGGCCCCACTCCGCCACCTCGTAGCCCTCGCCCCGCAGGCACTCGGCCATGAAGCCTCGGATGGCGAACTCGTCCTCGATCACCAGCACCAGTTGCCGTGGCAACACCCGCCTCGACCTCCCCATCACCCACGCAGCTTCAGCGACGATCATCGCGCGCGCCTGGCGGCGGCACAATCCGTCGCGCGTCGAGATCGTGTCAGAGCTGCCGCTCCCGCTGCTCGCGCAACCTTGCTTCCCGGCGCTCGTCTCGCGCGAGCGAAGTGGGGCCGAGGCGCGCCCTCCGGGTGTGCGGGCGAGGGGACAGGAGGGTGGTACAATCCCCGACAGGCGCCTCGCCCCGCCTGGGCCGGCCCCATCTCCCTGGGCGTCGGCTGATGGCAGCGGCGACCTCTATCCGGTAACCGCCGCCCTGGCCCGCGCGGGGAGCGATCCCCGCGCTCACGCTGCGAAGCCCCACCCGCCGGATATCCCACCCGCAGGCGGTACCCGGCGGGTGAGATACCCGGCGGGTGGGGTACCCGAAGCCGGCTAGAAGGCGGTCGTCCCAGCACCCGGGGGGCTTTGTCGCCCGAGCCCGAAGGTGATGGAGGTTGCGGAACTAGTGCCGGTCGGCGAGAACGCCCGCACTCTTTCCGCTACTTCCATCACCCCCGGCCGGCCGCGCGGCAATCGATGGTCGAGACACCTTCGCAACGTCCATCAGGCGGGCGAAGGGGCGGACGAGTTTTCTCACGACGTCCAGAGGTGTGAGTACGTTGCCGGGCGTTCCCTGGCCTAGGCGGAGGAGTGGGGCGGCCAGTAGGGAGGGGGATCACATGGTCGACGGCGGCATCGACGCCTACCTGGGCCGGAACCGCGAGCGGCAGCTCGACGAGCTGTGCGAACTGCTGCGCATCCCGAGCATCAGCACCGATCCCGAGCGCCGAGGCGACGTGGCGCGCTGCGCCGAGTGGCTGGCGGCCGAGATGCGCCGCGTCGGCCTGGACAACGTGACCGTCGAGCCGACCGAGGGCCACCCGATCCTCTACGGGGAGTGGCTGGGCGCACCGGGTGCGCCCACCATGCTGATCTACGGCCACTACGACGTCCAGCCGGTCGACCCGATCGAGCTCTGGGAGTCGCCGCCGTTCGAGCCGACGGTGCGCGACGGCGCGCTCTACGCCCGCGGGGCGGTCGACGACAAGGGCCAGCTCTTCATGCACCTGAAGGCGATCGAGGCGCACATGCAGGTGGGGGGGCGGCTGCCGGTCAATGTGAAGTGCCTGTTCGAGGGCGAGGAGGAGATCGGCTCGACCCACCTGGACCCATTCGTCGAGCGCGAGCAGGTGCGGCTCGCGGCCGACCTGGCGGTCGTCTCGGACACCGGCATGTTCTCGCGCGAGCTCCCCTCGCTCACCTACGGGCTGCGCGGCCTCGCCTACCTGCAGGTGGACCTCGCCGGCCCTTCGGGGGACCTCCACTCCGGCTCCTACGGGGGCGCCGTCGCCAACCCGGCGGAGCTGCTCTGCCGCGCGATCGCTGGAATGAAGGACGCCGACGGGCGGATCACCGTGGCCGGCTTCTACGACCGCGTTCGGCCCCTGGACCCGCGCGAGCGCGCCGAGTTCGCCCGGCTGCCGCACGACGACGCGGCATACATGCGGCACCTGGGCGTGGAGGCACTCTGGGGCGAGGCGGGCTACAGCACCATCGAGCGGGTCTGGGCGCGGCCGACGCTGGAGGTGAACGGCATCTGGGGCGGCTACAGCGGGGAGGGCTCGAAGACGATCATCCCGGCGCGGGCCGGCGCCAAGCTGAGTTGCCGCCTCGTGCCCGACCAGGACCCGGACGAGATCCTGGATCTTCTGGAGGCGCACCTGCGCGCCGCGCTGCCGGCGGGCGTCCGGGTGACGTTCCGGCGACTGGGCACTGGCCGGCCCGCGCTGATCCCGATCGACCATCCGGCGATGCAGGCGGCGGCGCGTGCCGTCGAGCACGGGTTCGGGCAGCGCCCAGTCTTCATCCGCGAGGGCGGGAGCATCCCGATCGTAGCGACGTTCCAGTCGCTGCTGGGGCTGCAAACGGTGCTGCTGGGGATTGGGCTGCCGGGCGAGAACGCGCACGCGCCGAATGAATGGCTCGACCTCGAGCACTTTTACAATGGCATCCGCAGCGCTGCCTTTCTCTGGGACGAGCTGAGCCGCACCGACCCCGCCACCCTGCGCGCTAGGCCGGCGAGCTGACGCACCCCCACCCACGTCAATCCGCGCCCCCCAGCAAACTGGTGGCGGGGGCCTCTTGTCCCCCGCCACCACCGTCCCACCTCACCGCACCCTGAGGCGTGGTGCGCCGACGCAGACGTGGTGTGCCGACGCAGCGCCTGTGCTCCCTGACCCATGCCGCCCGCCCCACATCCGCACCCTGTCCTGAAGCGGGGTGCGACGTGTGCCGTGGTTGTCCATCGCTTCTCGATTGCACACCGACCAGGCAAGCAAGCCATCCATCGCCAGATCAGGCAGCTGTCTCCCGGCGGTGCCAGCGTGCGGCACGCGACCCGGCTCGGGCGCAGGTCGGTGCGGTCAGCGTCGCGCCACCTCGGGGTTTCGTTCGCGCGGCAAGTCGTACCAGATCGTGCCGAGGAAGGCTTGCTCCTCCGCGTCGAGCGTCGTGCCCACCCCGCCCAGGCTCTCGCGCAGTTGCTCCGGGCGGCTCGCACCCAGGATCGCGCAGGTGATCCCCGGCTGCGACAGCACCCAGGCGAGCGCCACGTGCGCGAGCGCTTTGCCGCGTGGCTCGAAGAACTCGGCCAGCCTGTCTACCGCGTCGTGCGCCGCCTCGTTCCAGTAGCGCTGCCGGTAGCGCTCGCCCGCGCCGGGCAGACCGAAGCGGCTGCCCGGCTCGACCTGCCGCGCCCCACGATAGCGCCCCGTCAGCAGCCCGCCCGCCAGCGGGTTGTAGGCGAGCACGCCCAGCCCGTGCGCCCGGCAGGCCGGCAGCACTTCGTCCTCGATCATGCGGAAGAGCAGGTTGTAGCGCGGCTGGCTGCTCACGAACCCCGCCAGCCCGTGCCGGTCGCTCGTCCAGAGCGCCTCCAGCGTCTGCCAGGCGGAGAAGTTCGAGCAGCCGATGTAGCGCACCTTGCCCGCCCGCACTAGGTCGTCGAGCGCCCGCAGCGTCTCCTCGATCGGCGTGGCCGGGTCAGGCGCGTGGAGCTGGTAGAGGTCTATATAGTCGGTGCCCAGGCGCCGCAGGCTCGCCTCGCAGGCCGCGATCACGTGCTTGCGGCTCAGACCCTGGTCGTTCGGCCCCGGACCCATGGCTCCCCGGCATTTCGTGGCCAGCACGATCCGGTCGCGCGCGCCGCGCTCGCGCAGCCAGGCGCCCACGATCTCCTCCGTCCGACCCTGCATCCCCGGCTCGCTGCCGAGCGGGTAGACATCGGCCGTGTCGAAGAAGAAGACACCCGCCTCGGCCGCCGTGTCCATGATTGCGAATGCGGTCGACTGGTCCGCCTGATTGCCAAACGTCATCGTACCCAGGCAGATGTCGCTCACCTTCAGCCCGGAGCGCCCGAGGTTCTTGACCTGCACCTGGCTCATCCTCCCTGCCGATCCGTTGCCGCCGCAGCCTACAGCGGGAGCGGCCCCGATGTCCCCATGATGATTCCTGTGAGCGGGTGCCTGCCCTGAAAAGCAACATCCGGCGGCCGCGGCCGCGACGACGCTGATCCCAACACCCTCGCGGCCGCTCCTGTCCGCCGCCTGCCCGTTCGCGGCCCGCTCCATGGCCGCCGACCCCATCGGGGATCCCGTCGGGTCGGCTCGTGACCGCCGCGTCCACTAGACCCGACGTTGTCGGTTAGCCCGCCGCCAGCTCGCGAAATGCCGTCTGCCAGGCGCTCAGCAGCCCCTGCACCTTGCCCGCCACCCGCGGCCAGGTCGCGCTCTCCAGCGCCGCCGCCGCGCGCACGCCGGCCGGGGTCACCGCGTAGAGCGGCGGCCGCGCCGTCGGGTCGGCGCTCAGCAGCCCCTGCTCGGTCAGCCGATGGAGGGTCGGGAAGACCGGGCGCGGCGCGCCCGAGAAGCCGGCGAGCGGCCGCAGCCGGTTCGCCACCTCGCTCCCGCTCAGCGGGCCGCCCCGCTCGAGGAGCCGCAGCACATAGAGGTCCGACAGCGCGGACCAGTCAGCAGCATTCACGCGCATCGTCTGGTTGCCTTCCTTTCGGGTTGGGGTTGTCGGCGGCGCGCTCCGTCCCGAGCGCTGCTGGAGGGGATCTCTCAGGGGATGAGCAGCACCTTGCCGGTGGTGCGCCGGGCTTCGAGGTCGCGGTGCGCCTGCGCCGCCTCGGCCAGCGGATAGACGTGCTCGATCCGCAGCTTCAGCTCGCCGCTTGCCACCCAGCCCAGGACGTCGTCGGCGCGCCGCAGCAGCTCGTCGCGCGTCGCTGTGTAGTGGACGAGCGAGGGCCGGGTCAGGAACAGCCCGCCCTTCTGGTTGAGCACGAGCGGCGCGATCGGCGGCACGGGGCCACTCGCGTTGCCGAAGGTGACCATGTAGCCGCGCAGGCGGAGACTATCGAGGCTGCCCTCGAAGGTCGACTTGCCAACCGAGTCGTAGACGACGTGGACGCCCTGCCCGCCCGTCAGCCGCCGCACTTCCGGCTGGAACTCCTGCCGCGTGTAGATGATCACGTGGTCAGCGCCCGCCGCCCGCGCCAGCTCTGCCTTGGCCTCGTTGCCCACGGTCCCGATCACGGTCGCGCCCAGCCGCTTCGCCATCTGCACGAGCAGCAACCCCACGCCGCCCGCTGCCGCGTGGATAAGCGCCCACTCGCCCGCCTTGAGCGGGTAGGTCGAGTGCACGAGATAGTGCGCCGTCATCCCCTGGAGCAGCACCGCCGCTGCCTGCCGCGCCGTCACGTCAGGCGGGATCGGCACAGCCCGCTCGACCGGCACGATGGTGTACTCGGCGTAGGAGCCAGGCTGCGCCGCCCAGCCAACGCGATCTCCCACCTGGAACTCTGTCACACCCTGGCCCACCGCCTCGATCGTGCCGGCCGCTTCGAGTCCCAGGCCATAGGGCAACGGGGTCTGGTAGAGGCCCGTCCGCTGGTAGACGTCGATGAAATTAACGCCGACCGCCTCGACTCGCACCAGCACCTCGCCCGCGCCGGGCCGCGGCACGTCAATCTCTTCGAGGCGCATCACCTCGGGGCCCCCGTACTCGTGGATCCTGATCGCCTTCATGGCCTTGCCCTCCTGCATCTGCTTCGCCGCGTCCGACGCCCGTCGGCTCTCTTCACCCTTACGTCAACGTTAATGTGCGGTCAAAAAGAGAGCGGAGCTAACGCGCGCGCACCTCTTCGAGCGCTGCCTCGATCCGCGCGATGTTCGCCGTCAGCTCGGCCCGGAAGCGCGCCAGCGCCTCCAGCTTCTCATCCGTCTCCCGCAGATGCGCCCGCAGGATGTCGAGCAGGCGCTGCTTGCCCTGGATCGCGCCGTCGGGTCGGCCGTCGCAGTAGAGGTCGATCACGCTCTTGATCTCCTCGAGGCTCAGCCCCAATTCCTTCAGCGCGTCGATCTTGCGCAGTCGGGCCAGCTCGACCTCGCTGTAATAGCGGAAGCCCGTGCCCGCCCGCCGACAAGGCCCGAGCAGCCCCAGCGCCTCGTAGTAGCGGATCGTACGCGGGGTCACCCCTGCCCGCTCGGCCAGCTCGCCGATCCGCATCATCTCCGTCATCGAAAGGTCACCAATTCCAGAGCGTCCACACCACAAACATTGACGTTCACGTCAAGGTTATCATAGCGGGCCCGGTTCTCCTCTGTCAACCTGTACGAAAGGCCGATTTTCGCGCTGGCGGGGGCTGCGGCCGGCCGCAGCCCCCGCCAGCGCGCGGCCCGCGCCCGCCCTCGCCCCGTTCGGCCTATTAGAGCTTGACCCGTGCCTGCTCCCCGTCGACCGCGATCTCAGTGCCGTAGGCGCCCGAGAGCTCGGCGAACCAGTCGAGCGTCTTGCGCGCCTGCTCGCCCGAAGCGAGCACCGGGCGGCCCCGCTTCGGCCGCGGCAGCCCGAAGCCGAGCGTAACCGGGTAGAGGTCGATCCCCGCCAGCGTCCTCCCCTCGAACTCGACAATCGGCAGCACCGTCTCCCAATAGAGCGGGTCCGACGGGAAGCCCTTCTCCCCTTTCGCGCAGCGCACGTCGTGCAGCTCGCCCGGTGTGAGGCGCATGTCCGCCTCCTGGCTCTCGTAGTCCTCGGCCGCCAAGCGCTGGGTGTACTCGTTGTAGAAGATGAAGTTGCCGACCGAGTAGAAGATCGGCTTGCCCCGGTAGAGCTCGAGACCACGCAGCACGTGCGGGCCGTGCCCGACGACCATGTCGGCGCCGGCGTCGACGCAGGCGCGCGCAAACGTTTCGAGGAACGCCGCCGGCCGCCAACGCTCGCCGTGGCTCTCATGGGCGTGAACGCTCACCAGGCAGAAGTCCGCCTGGCGCTTCACCTCCTCGACCCACCGGCAGATTTCGCGCAGATCCGTCTCGTTCGGCTCGGTCCTCACACCCATCTCGGGCCCGACCTTGAAGGTGAGCCCCTGGAACGGGAACTCGTCCGGGTCCTTGGGTGGCTTGGCGAAGCCGAGCTTAAGCCTGAGCTGCCGCTCCGCCTCGACGCCCGTCCCCTCGGCGATCCGTTTGATCGTCGCCATCGCCTCCTCATCGACGAGGTAGGTCGTCTTGTAGCGCAGCGGGTTGAGGCCCGGTCGGCCCTGCAGATCCGGCCGCTGCTCGCCCGCGCGCTGGCCCGGCGCGAATGTCGAACAGCAGGCGACCAACCCGACCCGCGCCGGATCGGTCTCGATGTACGCGGGCATGCGCGCCTCAGCCAGATTTCGGCCGGCCCCGGCGCACGGGAACTCCAGCGCGCGCAGCGCCTCGAGGGTGAGCAGGATCCCCTCCTCACCGTAATTGTAGGTGTGGTTGTTGGCGAAGGCGGTACAATTGAACCCCATCCACATCAGGTCGCGCGCGATCGCCGGGTCTGTCGAGAGGTGGAACCCCCCGCTCTCGACCACGGGGCTGCCCCGGAAGCTCGACAGCACGACCTCGAGGTTGGTGAAGGCGAGGTCGCACGACCGGATCAGCTCGATCAGCTTCAGATATGGCTCATCCTTGTGCGCGTTGAGACGGCGCGTGCAGAGCGCGTCGCCGGTGGCGGTCACCCGCAGGCGGCTGCCCATCGTCCCCGGTCTCCTCCCATCTCCAGCGGCTCGCCGGCCGCCCCAGCGCCGGCGGCGCGGGCATTCTACCCGAACCGGCCAACCGCCGATCGGCGGCCACGCCCGCCCCGCTCGCCGGCGCAGCGCCTCCGCCGAGCCTGTTGGATCCGGCTGCCGCCTCGCGCCGCCCGATCGGCTCAGGCGTCGGCCGGGACGTGGTGGGGCACGGCCACGACCACGATGCCGGGCCGGTAGGCGAGGCTCGCCCGCAGCCAGAGGGCGGACTGATCGTGCAGCAGCCGCTCCCACCAGCGCGCCGGGATCGTCACCGGCAGCACGACCGTGATCGTGTCGCGCGGGTGGAGCTGCTTGAGGTCGTCGACGAAGGCGACTAGCGGCCCCACCAGCGACCGGAACGGCGATTCGATGATGACGAGCTGCGCGTCGAGACCAAGCGCCGCCCAGTCACGCCGGAACACCGCCGCGTCGTCCTCCGCCATCGCCACGTGCACGGCGACCACGTGGCCCGGATCGGGCGCGATCGCCCGCGCGTAGGCGAGCGCCTGGCGCGGGCCGACGCCGCGCGCGCTCACCAGCGGCACCACCGCCCGCACCCGAATCGCGGCCGGGTCGGTCGGGATCTCGGGCGTCTGGGCGCGGTCGAGCCGCTCGTAGTGGCGCGAGACCGTGCGCAGGCCCAGGATCACCACCGGGATCAGCACCACCACCAGCCAGGCGCCGTGCAGGAACTTCGTCGCGACGATAACCGCCGTGACGACCCCCGTCGCCAGCGCCCCTAGCCCGTTGATGGCGGCCGAGCGCCGCCAACCCGGGCCGCCCTCGCGCCACCCGTGCCGCACCATGCCGGCCTGCGAGAGGGTGAAGCTGGTGAAGACGCCGACCGCGTAGAGCGGGATGAGCGCATCCAGCTCGCCACGGGTCGCAATCAGCAGGCCGCAGGCGAGGAGCGTCAGGGCGACGATGCCCGAGCTGAAGGCGAGCCGGTCGCCACGGAACTGGAAGGCGCGCGGCAGGTAGTGGTCGGTGGCGAGGATTGAGGCGAGGCGTGGGAAGTCGGCGAAGGCGGTGTTCGCCGCCAGCACCAGGATAAGCGCGGTGGCGACCTGGAGCACCGCCCAGAGCGGCCCTGCCCCGAACACCATCCGCCCGACCTGAGAGAGGACCGTCTCGTCGGCCGCTGGCACCACGCCGATGGCGGCGGCCAGGTACGACAATCCCACGAACATGGCCCCGAGCAGCAACCCCATCCAGACGAGCGTGATGCCGGCATTGCGTGCCTCGGGCGGCTTGAAGGCGCGCACGCCGTTCGAGATCGCCTCCGTGCCCGTCATGGCCGTGCAGCCCTGGGCGAACGCCGACAGCAGCAGGAAGAGCGTCAGCGGCTCGCCGCGCGGCGGCAGCGCCGACGGCGGCGGGTTATAGGCCACCCCGCCGAGCGCCAGGCGCACAACGCCGGCCCCGATCAGGAGGAACACGGTCCCGACGAAGAGGTAGGTCGGCACGGCGAAGATCGCCCCCGAATCGCGCACGCCGCGCAAGTTAGCCACGCCGATCAGCATGACCGCCGCCACCGCCAGCTGGACCGTATAGGGGCCGAGCGGCGGCAGCCAGGACGTGAGGGCGGCCACCCCCGCCGAGACCGAGACCGCGACCGTGAGGACGTAGTCGATCAGGAGCGAGGCGGCCGCCGTCAGCCCCGGCAGCCGCCCGAGGTTCTGGCTCGCAACGATGTAGCTGCCGCCACCCGTAGGGTAGGCACGGATCGTCTGCCGGTAGGAGAGGACGACGACCCCAAGCAGCACGACGATCGCCAGTGCGATCGGCAGCGTCAGCGTCAGCAGCGCCGCCGAGCCAAGGATAAGCACCTTCATAATCTCCTCGGTCGCGTAGGCGACCGAGGAGAGAGCATCGGAGGAGAAGACCGCCAGCGCCTTGGCCTTGCCCAGTCGCTCGACCGACTCGCGCTCTGAGGGAATCGGCGGCCCGAGCAGGGCGTGCTTGAGCCGCAGCAGGGCGCGGCCCAGCCCCGAGGTCGGCTCGTCGACCGCCGGCTCGGCCACGAAGCGCCACGGCCGCAGCCGCCTGAACCCGCGGTAGCGCGCGACCCTGATCGCGCCGGGTGAGCCCCCGGCATGAGCGTCCTTCGGCCCACTCGACCACTCGAGCGCGCCGGTCGCGTCTGGCTGAGCCGGCGCCTGGGTGTCGGGCGGCCGCGGCAAGGTCGTCATGGCTGCAGCATGCCAGGTTACGCCGACTAAGGCAAGGGGTTGCTCCCTATCCTGCCACACCACCCCACGCGCAGCGCCCGATTGAAGGCTTGGCGGGCGACTCCACCCGTTGCTCCCTCTCACCCACGTCCCTGGAGTTCGGGCGCCGCACAGGCGCGCACGTCGAGGGAACGTACTACACTTCCGGCAGCGGCTGGCAGATCGCATGCCACGGCGGCTGCCAGTGACATGGCACTTCGGCTGCCAGTGGCATGCCACAGCGGCTGCCAGTCCGGGAGGTGAGCCGGTCGGCCACGCGGCGGAGAGGAAAGGCTGTGCGGGAATCAATCCCTGTGCTAATCCAGCGAAGCCGGCTCACGTGGGGTCGCCCCAGCCGCCGGCGGGGGCTTTGCACCCTCGGGCCGGGGTTTAAAGCAAGATGCGGAAAGAGTGCGGGGGTGATTGTCGGCCGGCTGAAGCCAGCGCGAAGGCAGGACAAGGCCAGCCTAAGCCGGGGCTCGGCGGGATCGTGGCCCGCAAGCGGGTACCCGGCGGGCTTCAGCCCGCCGACCGTACCCCCGCGAGAATTCGGCAACTTCCATCGGTTCCCGCTGCCGCAAGGCGAGGTCACCGTCTACCCCTGCGTCGGCGTGGGGCGGGGCGAGGACGAGTCGGCGAGATCATGGCCGACTTGATCGCCATCGGCCGCGCCGAGCAGCCGATCGGGCCGCTCAGCCTCGATCGCTTCCTCGGTCCAGCGGCTCAATCCAAGAGCACGAGCTCCGCCACCTCGTCCGCCCACTCGAGCGGCATGCCGGGGTAGATCGGCAGCGCCAGCAGCCGCGCCGCCTGCGCCTCGGCGACCGGGAACTCGGCCGGGTCGATGCCGAGGTGGCGGTAGACCGGCTGGCGGTAGACCGGCGGCGCGTAGAGCGTCGCCGCCGCGATGCCGGCCGCGTGGAGCCGCGCCCGCGACGCGTCCCGTCCGTCGAGTTGCACGACGTAGTTGCGCCAGGCGTGCTTGCAGCCCGCACGCACGCCCGGCGGCGTGACGCGAGTGCCGGCAAAGCGCGCGGTGTAGCGCGCGGCCACGGCGTGGCGGTGCCCAAGCCAGTCGCGCAGGTAGGGGAGCTTGACATCGAGCACGGCCGCCTGCAGCCCGTCCAGCTTGAGGTTGTAGCCCTCGACGACGTGGGCGAGCCCCGGCTGCCGCAGTCGCTCGGCGATCGGCAGGTCCTGCCGGGCCGGGTCGAGCCCGTAGCCGCGCAGCGCGCGCACGCGCCGGTCGAGCTCGGGGTCGCGGGCCACCACCAGCCCGCCGTTGCCGAGGCAGCCGAGGATCTTGCGGGGCGAGAAGCTAAAGACGCCGAGATCGCCGATCGTGCCGCAGGGCCGCCCGTGGTAGGTGGCGCCGAGCGCGAGCGTGGCGTCCTCAACCACGGCCAGGCCATGGCGCCGCGCAACCTCGATGATCGGGTCCATGTCGGCCGGATGACCGTAGAGGTGGACCGGCATGATCGCGCGCGTCCGGGGGGTGATGTGTGCCTCGATCAGCGCCGGATCCAGGTTGAAGCTGTCAGGCTCGACGTCGACCAGGACGAACCGTGCCCCGGCGTGGCCGATGGCCGCGGTGGTGGGCAGGTCGCTGTTGGGCACGGTGATGACGTCGTCGCCCGGACCGATTCCGAGCGCCCGCAGGGCGAGGAAGAGACCGGCCGTGCCCGACTGGACGCCGGCCGCGTGGGGCACGCCGAGCCAGCGCGCGATGTTCTCCTCGAACCGCTTCAGCGGCACGCTCCCGTCGCAGACGGGGTCGTCGAGCAGGCGGTCGACCGCCGCCGCCAGCTCCGACCGGAGCTGGCCGTGCTGCCAGGCGACGTCGGTCAGGGGAATGCGCAGATCCAAACTCACCTCACCCCGAGGCCGGCGGCACGCCCGGCTGGCCCAGCGGACCACCGCGGTGAGCGACCGACGCGGCCGCCGCGCCCGCGGTCAGCGC
>JBHOQZ010000288.1:0-1429 GCA_042408635.1 Chloroflexota bacterium | reverse complement strand
ACAAGCAGATGCCCGTGCGCGACCTGCCGGCCGACCGGCTCGAGGTGTTCGAGGACGGCAAGCCCGTCACCACCTTCACCGCTCGCCCGATCGTCGGCGGGGCGGCCGACGAGCCGCTCTCCCTGCTCGTGCTGGTGGAGGGGAGCGACGAGTCGCTGCGCGAGGGCGGCGGCGTGGTGCAACGCCTCGCCTCGGACTTCATCCAGGGCCTGCGCGAAAAGGACCAGGTCGCGGTGATGCGGTTCGGCGAGCAGATCGGGCTGGTGCAGAACCCGACGACCGACAAGGTCGCCGCCGCCCGGGCCGCGCTGACGGTGCGCGGGGAGCCCGGCGCCCGCTTCTACGACGCGATTGTGGCCGCCCTCGAAGAGGTGGGCAAGCTACCGGCCGGGCGCAAGGGGATCGTCGTCTTCAGCTACGGCCGCGACACCGGCAGCGACCCCGACCCCGACGACGTCGTCGCCTGGGCGGCTGAGCAGGGCACGCCGATCTTCGTCGTCGCCCCGCCCGACGCCGACCGCGCCGCGCTCAATCCCTTCGCCGAGGTGTCAGGCGGCCTGGCGTTCGGCGCCGCCACGCCTACCCAGGCGGCGGAGGCGTTCGAGGGGATCACCAGCTACCTGCGCGAGCACTACCGGATCGAGTTCGCCTCGAACCTGCGCGCCGACGGCGCCCGGCACCGCCTGATGGTGCGCATCAAGGGCGACGACCTGCAACGTCCCGGCGAGGACCTCTTCCTCGCCTACCCGAACAAGCCGGTGGTGGAGATGATCGCGCCGCGCGAGCACTCCCAGATCACGGGCACCCAGCGCGTCGAGTTCACGGTCCGCGCCTTCGCGCCAGTGGTCGAGGCGGAGCTGAACGTGAACGGTCGGCCGCTGGCGACGCTCCAGGGCGCGCCGTGGGTCTACGAATGGGATACGCTGGGCCTGCCCAGCGGCCAGAACTCCCTGAACATCACCGTCCGCGACCGCGCCGGCAACCAGGCCGTCAAGGTGGTGCCCCTGATCGTGCCGGGCGCGGGGCGCGAGCGCGAGCAGTTCATCCCGTCGGGCGAGGCGGTGGTCAACCGGGTCGGAGCCGACAACACGCCGCTGATCGCGGCGGCGCTCGGCCTAGGGTTGCTCGCCGCCGGGGGTGTCTTCGGGGTGCGGCAGGTCGCGCCGCGCCTGCGCCGCCGCCTCCCCCACCGCTGCCGGGTGCACGGCGTGACCTACCCGGCGGGCGGTGCCTGTCCACAGTGCGTCGCCCAGGCGCGCGAGCAGATCAGCGAGCGCCTCGGCCAGTTCGCCCGCCCCAGCCCGCCCACCCTGGAGCGGTTAAGCCCCCCGGCCCCCCAATGCGGGGGGGAGGACGGCCCCCCCCCCCCCCGGCTCCCCAATGCTGGGGGGTGAAGGGAACGCCGCTCTGGATGGTCGCGCGGCCGGCC
>JBHOQZ010000287.1:0-2351 GCA_042408635.1 Chloroflexota bacterium | reverse complement strand
GGGCGCGCTCGGCCAGGGCGTCGCGGTCGCGCGGCGGGGCATTGGTGACGAGCGCCTCGAGCAGGCGGCGGGCGACCGCCTCCACCTCGTCGACGGCGCGCTCGAAGGCGGCGGCGTTGGCCTGCGAGGGCTGGCGGAAACCCGCAATCTTGCGCACGAACTGGAGCGACGCCTCGCGGATTTCGGTGTCGGTGGCGGGCGGATCGAGGTTGAACAGGGGCTTGATGCTCCGGCACACGGCGCTGCCTCCCCGACAAGGTGCTCACGTCCCGGTCTGCCGACCGGGGGACACGGCGTCGGGGGAGGGGCGGCGCGCTGCCCCTCCCCCGACCAATTCGGTGACCTGGTAGCCTAGGCGCCGGACTGGGCCACGCAATCGGCCGGCACGGCAGCGGTGAGCCGCGCGTCGGCCGGCGCCAGCCACGACCGACGTCCGTAGGCGACGAACGCGCAGAGCAGCCCGGCGACGAACGGGATGAGTGCCGTCACGACATCCATCGAGGCCACCGTCGCCCCGGTCGCGCCGCTCATCAGGATGACGAGGCCGGCGGCGGCTAGCGGCGTTAGCTCTCGCCGGATGCGCAGCAGCCCCGGCAGCACCAAACCGAGCGCGCCCAGCACCTCGAGCACGCCGATGGAGCGCACCAGCCACTCCGGCAGGACCACCGGCCCCGTCAGCATCTCCATGGGCAAGACGAGCTTCATGCCACCGGTGAAGAGGAAGAGGAGCGCGAGCAACGCTTGAACGATCCACAGGACGTATGTCATCGTCGATCTTCCTGGTCAGTCTCCTTGCGCCACAGCCCGCGCGGGTCGTCCCCTCGCGCCGACGGGCCCCGCGGGACCGCCGGCAGCGGACATTACGCCAGGGAGCTAATTAGCTTAGGAGGATAATACGCCGCGCTCCCCACTACGTCAACGCTGCGGGTTAACACATCGGCGCCGTTCTGATGCGCGCTTGACGCAGCGTTACCGGCTGGGCCGGTGCCGGGTGAGCCGATCAGGCGGGCTCGAAGCGCTCGGGCAGGTCGAGCAGGGTGAGCCCGGTGCGCGGCTCGGGGACGCGGGCGAGCCTGACCGGGAAGGTCTCGATGGCGACCTCGAGCGTGTTGGAGACGCGCGCCTCGACGAGGTGGCCGCCGATGATCGAGTAGTCGCGGCGGCCGAGCACCGTGTGCAGGTGCAAAAACGGCGCATCGTCCACGAGCGAGACGTTGCCCTGGAGGCTGACGACCTCGAAGGGGCCGTCGAACCCCTGGTAGTCCCACTCGGGTTCCTCGGGGTGCCGGAAGCCGAGGCGCGCCCACGACACCGCGCCGATGCCCTGTACCGTCGCGCAGCCCACCCCATGCTCCTTCAGGAACGCCTGCAAGGTCGCGCTGACGGCCTCGCCGCGCTCGAGACGAACGACGTAGCGATCTCCGAACTGCTGGTAGCGCACGGCCTGCCTCCTCCCGCTCTCCACTTGCCACGCATTCTAGCCCGGCCGACCCCTCGGGCCGCACCGAGCCGCGTCGAAACGGCACGGGTGCGCTCGGACCGTCGCGGTGGGCCGAGCCTTTCCCGCGGCGCGGCTCCGGCGCCGTCGTGCGGCCGATCCCGGGGAAATCGAACATCTGTTCCATTGACGGTTTCCCGCTTGCGCTTTACGCTAGGCGTGTCCTGTGAGGGCACGAGACACGCTCCGGGGTGGCCGTCGGTACGTCCTGGCGCCGGGGCGGCGCCGCCGGCTGAGCCGACCGGTTCGGCCGACCGGTCGCGCGTGGTGCGGGGCGGCGAAGGGGCGGCGGGCAGGGCGGTGGCCCGGCTAGCGGCCGGTCGGCGCGGGGCAATCGAGCGTGGTGGGAGCGGGGTGGCGACGGTGGACGGCGCAGACACGGCGGGCGGTCCGCCGACCTACGGCCAGCGGCAGCGCGAGCTGCGGCTGGCCCGCCGCCTGAGCGTGCGGCAGCTCGCCGAGGCGACCGGGCTGGCGTTCGGTTACCTGGCGCGGGTCGAGCGCGGCGAGGATGCGCCCCCCGGCGAGGCGGCGATCGTGAAGATCGCGCAGGCGCTGGGCGCCGACGAGGACGAGCTGCTGGCGCTCGCCCGCCGGCCGCACCCCGAGGTGCTCCAGGCCGTCAGCGCGCTGCCACCGGAGGCGCGGCTCTTCCTGCGGCGCGCCGCCGACCGCCGGCTCTCGCCCGAGGAGTGGCGGCGGCTGGCCGATCTGCTCGGTCCCGACACCGAACCACCCAGCGCGGGGACCGAGCGGCGGGCGCCGGATCGCGAGAGGGAGGTGGAACCGTGACAGGGCCACGCCCGCCCGCCCCGGGCGGGCGCATGGAGGGGGGAGCGCGTCGGCGCCAGGG
>JBHOQZ010000286.1:0-8708 GCA_042408635.1 Chloroflexota bacterium | reverse complement strand
CCCCACTACTGGGTGCTCGATCCCGAAGCACGCACCCTAACCGCCTATCGGCTCGGCCCCGAGGGCTACGTCGAGCAGGGCGTCTACGGTCCCACGGACACCTTCGAGCCCGAGCTCTTCCCCGGCCTCGCCATCCCGCTCAACACCTTGTGGGAATAGCGGGGCGCGGTTGCGGCCGACGGGTACGGATCGCGCACGGACAGCATGGCGCCGTGGATGGAGCAGAGCAGGCCCGGCTCCGATAGGTGATTGTCGCCCGAGTTACGGGCGGGCCTCGTCTCCGCCGAGCTTGAGAACGGCCATGAATGCCTCCTGCGGGATCTCGACGTTGCCCACGCGCTTCATGCGCTTCTTACCCTCGGCCTGCTTCTCGAGCAGCTTGCGCTTGCGGGTGACGTCCCCGCCGTAGCACTTGGCGAGCACGTTCTTGCGCATCGCCGAGATCGTCTCGCGCGCGATAATCTTTGAGCCGATCGCCGCCTGGATCGGCACCTCGAAGAGCTGGCGCGGGATCAGGCGCCGCAGCCGCTGGACCAGGTCGCGCCCCCGGTAGTAGGCGTTCTCGCGGTGCGTGATGATCGAGAGCGCGTCCACCGGCTGGTTGTTCACCAGCACATCGAGCTTGACTAGGTCGGCCGGCCGGTAGTCGTCGAAGGTGTAGTCGAGCGAGGCGTACCCCTGCGTGCGCGACTTCAGCTCGTCGTAGAACTCGACCAGGATCTCGCTCAACGGGATGCGGTAGGTGAGCATCACGCGCTGCTCGTCGAGGTACTCCATCGACAGGTATTCGCCCCGGCGCGCGGTCACCAGCTCCATGATCGGGCCGATGTAGCTGCTCGGCGTGACGATGCTGATTTTCATCCATGGCTCGCGGATTTCCGCGATCTCGCCCATGGGCGGCAGATCGGCCGGGCTGTCGACCAGCACCTCCTCACCCGAGTTCTTCTGCACCACGTACTCCACGCTCGGCGCCGTCACCAGCAGGTCGAGGCCGTACTCGCGCTCGAGCCGCTCCTGCACGATCTCCATATGGAGAAGACCCAGGAAGCCGCAGCGGAAGCCGAAGCCCAGCGCCTGCGAGCTCTCCGGTTGGTAGACCAACGAGGCGTCGTTGAGCTTGAGCTTGTCGAGTGCCTCGCGCAGGTTCAGGTAGTCGTTCGTCTCGACCGGGTAGAGCCCGGCGAACACCATCGGCTTGACCGGGCGATAGCCCGGCAGCGGCTCGTCGGCGGGCCGGGCCGCCTCGGTGATCGTGTCGCCGACCTGGCTCTCCTGCACGTTCTTTAGACCGGTGGCGATGTAGCCGACCTCGCCGGTGCCCAGCCGCGGCAGCACGATCGTGTCCGGCCGAAAGGCGCCCACCTCGAGCGTCTCGAACTCCTGCCCCGTCGCCATCATGCGCAGGCGCGAATTCGGCCTGACCTCCCCGTCGACGATGCGCACGTAGGCGATCACGCCCTTGTAGGAGTCGTAGTGCGAATCGAAGATCAGCGCGCGCAGGGGCCGGTTGACCTGGCCCGCGGGCGGCGGCACCCGCTTCACGATCGCCTCGAGGCTCTCGCGCGTGCCGATCCCCTCCTTGGCCGAGGCGAAGATCACCTCGTCTTTCGGGATGCCGATGACGCGCTCGATTTCCGAGGCGACGTGGTCGGGCTGGGCGCTGGGCAGGTCGATCTTGTTGACCACGGGGATGATCGTCAGGTCGCTGTCGAGCGCGAGGTAGACGTTGGCGAGCGTCTGCGCCTCGATCCCTTGGGCCGCGTCGACCACCAGCACGGCGCCCTCACAGGCGGCCAGGCTCCGGCTCACCTCATAGCCGAAGTCGACGTGGCCGGGGGTGTCGGTCAGGTTGAGCAGATACTCGTCGCCGTCGTCCGCCCGGTAGGTCATGCGCACGGCGCGCGCCTTGATCGTGATCCCCTTCTCGCGCTCGAGGTCCATCGAATCGAGCAACTGCTCGGTCATCTCGCGGGCCGAGACGGTGTTGGTCGCCTCGAGCAGCCGATCCGAGAGGGTGGTCTTGCCGTGGTCGATGTGGGCGATAATGCAGAAATTGCGGATGTGGCGCTGATCCATGCGATTCGGACGCTCCAGCAACCCGGGCTGACAGACTGCGGTCCGGGACGTGCCGCGCCGGCGCGGGCTTCCCCGGACCCATCGCGTATTCTACCACGCTGCGCCCGGCCGGTCCGCCGGCCCGCGCCCGGGTGGAGGGGGCCGGCGACGATCAGCAGCGTCGCCGGCCCCCTCCACCGCCCCCCGCGCTGGCGGAGGGGGGGACGGCCGGGGGCGGTGGGCAGCGGCGGCCGGTTCTGCTATCGTTGCGGGGCATCGCGCGGCCGGCACGGGCGGCGGCCTCTCACAAGCTCCGCGGCCGGCTCGACCCATCTGCGCCGGGAGGAGAAGGGATGAGCGAGAGCGGGCAGGGCATCACGCCCGAGACGCTGGCGAAGCTGCGGCAGGTCTCGTCGGCGACCGTCACCCACGATCTGATGCGCATGGGCTACCGCAACACCTACATGCACTGCGTGCGACCGCTCCAGCCGGGCTACCGCGCCTTCGGCCGCGCGGTCACGCTGCGCTACCTGCCGTTCCGTGAGGACGTCGGCAACCGCGAGCAAACACCCGAGGGCCGCGAGAGCAACAACCAGCGCCGCGCCATCGAGTCGGTCGAGAACGGGGACATCCTCGTGATCGACGCCCGCGGCGACACCCGCGCCGGTGTGCTGGGCGACGTCCTCACCGCGCGGCTGCGCTACCGGGGCGCCGCCGGCGTGGTCACCGACGGCGCGGTGCGCGACAGCGCCGCCATCCGCGAGATGGGCTTCCCCGTCTTCTGCGCCGGCGCCCACGGCGCGGTCAGCCCCTCCATCCACTGGGCGCCCGACTTCAACACGCCGATCCAGTGCGGCGGCGTCCTCGTGCTGCCCGGCGACTACATCCTCGCCGACGATGACGGGGTGGTGGTGATCCCGGCGGTGGCCGCGGCCGAGGTGGCCGAGCGCGCCTGGGAGCACGAGCGGCAGGACGCCTTCTCGCGCCAGAAGGTCGAGGCGGGCGAGCCGATCAGCCGCGCCTACCCGCTCGGCCCCGAGCTGTTGCAGGAGTACAAGCGCCACCACGGCCTCGCCTGAGGTGCGTGGCCGCAACACCCGGAAGGAGAACGACCGTGCCCACGGAGGCCCTGCGCCTGGTGAGCTTCTTCGACCTCTCGCCCGAGCAGCGCGCGCGCATCGAGGCGGCCAGCCCCGGCATCCGGATCGAGATCCACCCCTTCGGCCAGCGCCCGGACGGCACGCTCGCCGCGCCGGCCGACGAGGCCGCCATGCGGTCGGCGCTGCGCGAGGCAGATGTGCTCTTCTGCAGCCGCCTGCCCGATTGGATCCCCGCCGAGTCGCCGCGGCTGCGCTGGGTGCAGTTCGGGCACGCCGGCATGGAGCGGTTCGTCGACGGCCCGCTCTGGCAGAGCGACGTGCTCATCACCAACGCCACCGGCATCCAGGCGCCGATGATCGCCGAGTGGGCGATCGGGATGATCTTATACTTCGCCAAGGAGATGCCCAAGATCCTGGCGAACCAGCGCACGCACACTTGGGGCAAGTTCGAGCCGCGCTTCAAGCCGGTGATGGGCGCCACGCTCGGCGTCATCGGCCTGGGCCACATCGGCTCCGAGGTCGCCCGCCGCGGCAAGGCGCTCGGCATGCGTGTGCTGGCCGCCCGGCGCAGCGTCGGCACCCGGCGGATCCACGCCGACGGCGTGGACGAACTCTTCCCGCCCGCCCACCTGCACGAGCTGCTGGCCGAGGCGGACTACGTCGTGGTGAGCGTGCCGCTCACCAAGCAGACCCGCGGCTGGATCGACGCCAAGGCGCTGCGCGCGATGCGGCCGGGCGCGATCTTCATCAACGTCTGCCGCGGCGGCGTGGTCGACGAGGCGGCACTAATCGAGGCGCTGCGGTCGGGGCACCTGGGCGGCGCCGCGCTCGACGTCTTCGCCACCGAGCCGCTGCCGGCCGACAGCCCGCTCTGGGACATGCCCAACGTGGTCATCAGCCCGCACCAGTCCGGCGCCATCGAGGGGATCCTGAACGCCTGCGTCGACCTGCTCTGCGAGAACCTGCGCCGCCTCCACGCCGGCCGCCCCATGCTCAACGTCGTCGACCGCGAAAAGGGCTACTAGCCCATCTTCTGCTATCGTAGACGAAATCTCCCGGCATCGGGGGTCGGGGGGCTAACCTGGAGGTCGTCGGGTGCGTATCGTCTCGTTGCTGCCTAGCGCGACCGAGATCTGCTTCGCCATCGGCCTCGGCGACCAGCTCGTCGGCGTCACCCACGAGTGCGACTACCCGCCCGAAGCGGCCGGCAAGCCGGTGGTGACGCGGGCGACGCGGGTCGCGCCGACGATGCCGAGCGCGCAGATCGACGCGATAGTGGCGGAGCAACTGGGCACGGGCGGCGAGCTCTACGCGATCGACGAGGCGACAATCGAGCGGCTGGCGCCCGACCTCATCCTCACGCAGCAGCTCTGCGAGGTCTGCGCGATCTCGCTGGGGGAGGTGGAGGCGCTCGCCGCCCGGCTGCCGACCCGGCCGCGGGTCATCTCGCTCGACCCCTACTCACTGCAGGACATGCTGGAGAACATCCGCACCGTCGGGGAGGCGACCGGCCACCTGCGCCAGGCGGAGAAGCTAATCGCCTGGCTGCAAACCCGCCTCGATCTGGTCGAGGAGCGCACCGCCGACCTGGCGCGGCCGCCGCGCGTCTTCTGCCTCGAATGGCTCGACCCCCCCTGGTCCGCCGGCCACTGGATCCCCGAGATGGTCCAGCTCGCGGGCGGCGAGGAGGTCATCGGCGGTCTCCAAGTACCGTGGACCCGTGAAGAGTTCGAGGAACCCGGCCAGCGCTCGGTCCGCACCACCTGGGCGGAGATCGCCCGGCAGCGGCCCGAGGTGCTGATCGTGATGCCCTGTGGCTTCAACGTGGAGCGCGCCCTGCAGGAGATCGACGTGCTCCGCCGGCAGCCCGAATTCGCGCAACTGCCGGCGGTCCAGGCGGGCGAGGTCTACGTCGTCGACGGTTCGAGCTACTTCAACCGGCCGGGGCCGCGGCTGGTGGATGGCGTCGAAATCCTCGCCCAGATCCTCCACCCCGACCTGTTCGTCGACCTCGTGCCGGAGGGGGCCGCCGTGCGCGCCACCTGGCGCTCGCTCGACGAGATCACACCCGACGACCTCGCGCGGCAGTTCGCGCCGTTCCCGGGCTGAGCCGTCCCGTCCCGCGCCCTGCGGAGCCAGCCGCTTGGGCCCCACGCTCGGCCGCACCGGCACTCGGCCGGTAGCGAGCGCAGCCATCGCTGTGACCATCGGGGCCAGGGTCGCGGCTGCCCCAGCAGGGGGCGGTCAGTCGCCGGCGGGGAGGGGAGCCGGGGCCGGTTCGAGCGTCCGGGTCCGCGCGGGCGGCGGTGGGCGGCGAACGGCGGCCAGGAGGCGTGCCAGGCCGAGGCCGGCCAGCGCACTCGCGGCCGCGATCAGGCTCACGGCCGGCAGCGCCAGCGCCACGTTGAGCGGCTGCCACGGCAGATCGCGCACCGCGATCAGGTAGGGGCGCAGGATCGGGTCGACGCTCCAGAGCCGGAGCGACGGTGGGGGCAGCAGCGTCAGGCGCAGCCACTCGGCAGCGTAGAAGCCGAGCGTCCAGAGGAGGCCCACCGCCAGAGCCATCTGCCAGGCCCGTGTCACCCGCCGTTCGCCCCGCCAGAGCGCCGTGTCCACGAGCGCCGCGGCCGGCAGGATGAGGGGCGCCAGCGCCACGCTGCGCCACCCGGTCTGCCGTTCCCAAGCCAGTTCGATCAGGTTGATCGCGGCGAAGACGATGGCGACGGCGCAGGCACCCCAGCGCCAATCGAGCGTACGGTGCGCGACGACCAGGATCGCCGGCAGAAAGGCCGCCAGCCAGGCGGGGTAGCGCCAGGGGTCGCGCGCCGCCGATTCCATCCAGTACCAGTTGCTCGCCACGAGCGCGTGGAGCGCGAGCACGGCGAAGAGGCAGACGGTCAGCCATTGTCCGAGCCGACGGCCGGCCCCGGATGCGGCGAACACGCGGAGCGCGAGCGCATTCAGGAGCAGCCCGGCCACCACGACGGCGTGTCCCCCGATAGCCAGCAGGTGCGGCGGGCTCCAGATATCGACGTCGCGGCCGAAGGCGCGGTGCCAGAGCTCGTCGAACGGCGCCGAGCCGATCACGAGCGCGGCGCCGAGGCCGCCCAGCGCGAAGCCGAGCGGCGTGCGGAGCGCGCCGAGACGCACCTGGCGTCCCGGCAGGAGCGGCGCACCCAGGGTGGAGGCGAGCGTCGCGGCGAGCGCGGCCCCAGCCTGGAGGGCGACGCCCGCGTAGAGGAAGAGGTGTGGCGGGCTGAAGAAGGTATCGCGCCCGATCGTGCGATGCCAGCTCACGTCCCAGGCGAGGCCGAACAGCGTCAGCAAGAGCGCCACCACCGTGCAGCCGAGCGCCACCACCCCGCCACGCGACACCGCGCGCCCGTCGGCCCACCCGATCGCCATGCTCTGCCCCGCCCCGTCCTGTTCCCTTTGCCCCGCCGGCCCCGCCCTCAGCGTAGCCGAAAACGAGCCGGCCCGCCACGTGGCACGCTCGCGCCACCGCGACCGACCGCGCGGGAGAACGCGACGCCAGGAGAGACACAGGACCATCGAAGCGAGGCGGCCGGCGTGCCGCTGCGCCGGGCCGCAGCGCCCCGGCAGCGCGATTCGCCCGGGGAATCGCGACGTGCTACGATCGCGGCGCGCCGGGGCAGCAGGCTCCGGCGGCGTAGTAGCTGCGAGGAGCGACCGGAATGGTGGATGTGCGACAGGCAGACAGGGCGACCGGCCAACGCGCCCCGGTGACCCCCGAGGATCTTTGCGCGCTGCGGTTCGTGGGCGACCCGCAGATGTCGCCCGACGGCCGACAGGTCGCCTTCGTCGTCACCACCATCGACCGCGACGCCGACGAGTACCGCTCGCACATCTGGCTCGTGCCCGCGGACGGCTCGGGTGAACCGATCCAGTTCACGCGCGGCCCGAAGCGCGACACCTCCCCGCGCTGGTCGCCCGACGGGCGCCACCTCGCCTTCATCTCCGACCGGGCCGAGCGCAACCAGCTCTGGGTGATCGACACCAGCGGCGGCGAGGCGCGCCAGCTCACCCGGCTACCGCACGGCGTGAGCGCGCCGGTTTGGGCGCCCGACAGCCGCCGCCTCGCCTTCGTCGCCCGCGTCGGGCCCGCGGACTCGGGCACCGAGGCCGCGAACGGGGGCAAGGAGGCCCCGAAGCGGCCGAAGCCGATCGTGATCCGTACGCTCAAACACAAGGCCGACGGCGAGGGGTTCAAGCTCGACCGCTGGCGGCAGATCTTCGTCATCTCGCTCGATGGCGGCGAGCCGCGCCAGGTCACCAGCGGCGACTACGAGCACAACCACCCCGCCTGGTCGCCCGACGGTCGTTCGATCGCCTACACGAGCGCGCGCACCGAGAAGCGCGACTACGACAACGTCTGGGACGTCTACCTCACCGACGCCGACGGGACGACGCATCGCTGCCTGACGACGGGCGCCGGCCCGGCCAGCGAGCCCGTCTTCTCGCCCGACGGCCGCCTCATCGCCTACCGCGGCCACGACAACCCCGAGCCCTGGCTGCGGGCCGCCAGCACCAAGCTCTGGGTCGTCCCCGTCGACGGTGGTGCGCCACGCTGCCTCACGCGCGACTGGGACGTCAACCTCGGCGGCGGCGTTAGCAGCGACATGCGCGCGGGCGCCGGGCCGCAGCACCCGGTCTGGGCGCCCGACGGCACGGCGCTCCTCTTCGCCGCCCATGAGCGGGGCAACGCCGATCTCTACCGCTGCGACGTCGCCTCGGGCGCGGTGACGCAGCTCACGCGGGGCGAGCACGCCGTGCTCAGCTTCTCCGCCTCGGCCAACGGGCAGATGCTCGCCTGCGCCATCACCGACCCGGGCAACCCCGGCGATGTCTGGTCCCTGCGGGCCGATGGCACGGAGCCCCGGCAGCTCACGCGGCTGAACGAGGCGTTTCTGTCGACGCGCTACGTCGCGCCGCCGCGCCCGGTCGCCTACCCCACGCCCGGCGGCGGCACGATCGAAGGCTGGACGCTCGACCCGGCCGACTTCGGCGAACAGCGCTCGCGCGGGGAGCGCGTGCCGATGATCCTCGAGATCCATGGCGGCCCGCACGCGATGTACGGCAACACCTTCTTCCACGAGTTCCAGATCCTGGTCGGCCGCGGCTTTCGCGTCCTCTACACGAATCCGCGCGGCAGCCAGGGCTACGGCCAGGAGCACGCGGCCTGCCTGCGTGGCGACTGGGGCGGCGTCGATTACGCGGATCTCATGGCGGCGGTCGACGGCGTGCTCGCGGAGGGCGAGGTCGACCCGGAGCGGCTGGGCGTCACCGGCGGCTCCTACGGCGGCTACATGACCAACTGGATCATCGGCCACACCGACCGCTTCAGGGCCGCCGTCACCCAGCGCAGCGTCACCAACTGGTACAGCATGTGGGGCACCAGCGACATCGGGCCGTTCATGGGCGATTTCGAGTACCTCGGGCCACCCTGGGAGCAGACACGGCTCTACCTCGAGCGCTCGCCGATCACCTACGTCGAGCGCGTGCGCACGCCGCTCCTGATCCTGCACCAGGAGC
>JBHOQZ010000282.1:0-5002 GCA_042408635.1 Chloroflexota bacterium | reverse complement strand
TTCCCGCCGGCGGCGCGCTGGCACCAACCGAGCCGCCCGCGGGCGACGAGCCGCCGCCGCTGGCCGCGGCGGTGCCGGCCGGGAGGGTGGTGGCGGCCTGGCCGCCCTGGATGGTGCCGGCCGGCAGCGAGTTGTCGACGTTCACCAGGACGCTGCGCCAGCCCTCGCCGCAGGCACCGCTCGCGTAGATGTAGAGCGTGGTCGGGCCGTTCGGGAACTGGACGTTGAGGGTGGTGCTGAAGCCGGAGTTGGCGGCCCGCACCCCGATCGTCTCCGAGACCACCCGGCGGAAGAGGCCGTAGCGCACGTCCCCGCCGATCGGCTTGCCACCCGAGTCCTTCGGCCCACTGTAGATGGCCACGCGCGACACGCCGGTGTCGCTCGCCGACTTCGGATCGTAGGCGGTGCCCGAGACCGGGAACGGTGGGCTCACGGTTGCGCCGGCGCCCGGCACATCGACGTTGACGGTGATGCAGCCGCCGGCGCTGGTCCCGGCGACCGTCGAAGCGGCCGGTGCAGGCGCCGAGCCGTCCGCCGGGGGCGGGGGTGCCGCGGCGTCCGGGGGCGGTGCGGTCGCGGCGGGTGCGGCGCCGGCGTTGCTGACAACCAGCGGCAGCGGCGTCGCCACGTCGCCGCAGAGCCCGGTCGCCACGAAGTAGAGCGTGTGGGCGCCGTCGGGGACGGCCGAGGCGTCCCAGGCCAGCGTGAAGCCGGACGGCGTGAAGCGTTGCTCCCCGAACGCCGTGGCGGCATCGGGGCGATCGGCGCCGTAGGTCGCGGTCGCGACCGGCGCGCCGCCAGCCTCGGGCGGATTGTCGACGTAGAGCGCGAGCGCGCTCACGCCGGTGCCCTCGGCGCTGCCGGGGTCGGCGGCGTAGCCGGTGAAGGTCAGCGCACCGCTCACCGTCGCGTTGGGCGCCAGGTTGTCGATCACGACCTGCGGCAGACAGGCCCGCTCGCTCACCGTGATCGGTTGGGTCGTGAACGCCCAGACGCCCTGGGCGTTGCGGGCAAAGGCGTAGATCGTGTGCGGCCCCGGCGCGACGCCGTCCAGCTTCCAGCGGAAGCGGTAGCCCGAAGGGGCGAAGCGCGCATCCCCGAGCCGGCCAGCCACGTCGTCGCGCACCCCGCCGTAGGTCGGCGTGCCGATGGGTACGCCGCCGACATCGGGGGCACCATCGAGGTAGAGCTCGACCGCCTCGACGCCGGTGCCGCTCGGCAGGGCGGGGTCGGCGGCCCAGCCCTCGATCAAGACGCTCCCCGCGACAGTGACATCGCGCGCCGGCCGCTCGATGGCGACGATCGTCGTCGCCTCCTCACGCGCCGACGGGACGACCGCGGGCGCCGCCCCGATCGGCGGGGCCGCCACAACCTGGCTGAAGAGAGCGACCGCCGCGAGCAGGCGCAGCCCGCCGCGCAATCCAGACGTTCTCAGCCGCATGTGCACACGCCCTCCTCTGTCACAGGCGGGAGCCGGCCGGCTCCCCGCGCCCGGTCCGCGCACCGACCCCGCCGGGTTGCCGCGCCCGACGACGCGACAGGAGCGACGGCGTGGTCGTCGGCGACCGAGCCGACCCGGGAGCCCGGCCGGCGTCGTCGCGCAGCCAACGTGCCCTGGCCCTGGCCAGGCTGGAAAGACAGGAGCGATCGACAGGGACCGCCGCTGGGGCGGTCGACGGCGCCGGGCAGGCGCACACGGCCGGCCGCCGCCCGGACCGAAGGCCCGGGAACCTGAGGGTGGACCACCGGCGGCCGCGCAACCCAGAGCCCTCGAGGTCGTCGGCCGCCGATTCGGGCAGCCCACACGACGCGCCTGATTATACCCGGCGCGCCATAATCCGCAAGCTGGACCCGTTGCCGCCGCCGGGCCCGCTCAGCGCGCGGCGCCCGGCCACGAGCGCGCAATCGCCGCGCCCAGCCCCACCAGCAGAGCAGCTCCCGGCAGCTCGGGCCAGCCGGCGCCAGCCGACCCGTTGCCGGGACTCACCAGGCGACCCGGGCCGTCCTCGTTCTCGCCCGGCGGCGCGTAGGGCGGGGTGGCGGTGGCGGCCGGCGCCTGCGGCAGCGTCACCGTACCGGTCACCTGCCGCGTCGGCGTGAATGTCGGAGGGCTCGGCGCACCGGCAAACGTCGGCTCCGGCGCGAACGTCGGCGTGGGCGTCACGTTCGGCGCCAGCACCTGCCCGGAGGAGGCGATCGGCGGGGTCGCCCCGGCGGCGCCCGGCGGATTGCCGGCGGCACCCAGGGGATTGGCCCCCGCGACCGGTGGGTTGGCGCCCGGCGGCGCGGCCGGCACCACGGGCTGGGTCGCCGCGTCCGGGTCCTCCGGCGTGGCACCCGCTGGCGGCGCGGGCGTCGCAGCCGCGGCCGGCGCGGTTGGGGAGGCGGGCGCCTGGGTCGGCGTCCACTTCTGCGGCACCATCGGCGTGGGCGTCGTGGCGGCCTGGGTGTAGGCCGCCACGCCCACGGCGGTAGTGCCACTGGTGAGCGCGAAGTCGAAGCACATCTGCGTGTTCGGCTTCACGGTGGCGCCGGTGACGACCACCGAGGGATCGAGCACATAGGTCTTGCCGGCCACGGTGATCGTGCCGCCCGGCGTATCGGGCGTGACGGTCGAGGCGGTCACCTCACCGCAGACGTGGGTGACGTTGTAGACGGATGGACCGGGGATGATGCCTTGGATGGCCCGGATCGTGAGGCCGCCGAGGTCGATCTCGGTGAAGATCAGCGTCAGGCACTGGTAGGTGCCGGTGCTGATCTGCGCCTGCGGCCGCACGCCCGGCGCGATCGTGTAGGTGGTCGAGTTGACCGTCAGGCGGCCGGTTGTGTTCGTGCCCAGGCCGGAGGGCGAGGTGTTCAGGCCGGGCAACGAGCCCGCCGGTCCGACGGCAAAGCCCGTCGCCGCCGGCTGGTATTCGTCGATCAGCCCGCAGACGGTGGTCGAGCCTGGCGGCGCCATCGGATTGGCCGCGCCCACGCGCAGCGCCGTGATCTGGTTGCTGTTGTTCGCTGTCGCGGTCAGGCAGGTGTTCATGCCGACGGTGATACCGGTGAGGTCAGCGCCGGGTGCCACGGCGTAGGTGAGACCATTGATGGTGATGGTGCCGGCGTTGCCGCCCTGGGGTGTCTGCAGATCGGTGATCGGGCCGCAGAGCTGATTGCCGCCGGTCGTGCCGGCGGCGCCCGGCTGGCCGGTGTTGGGACTCGCCACGCCGCCCGTCACCAGGCCCTGGGCGTTGGTGTAGGGGGTGAAGCACACGTTGTTGCCGACGAGCTTGACGTCCTCGGGGATCTGGGCGCCGGGGGCGATGTTGAGCGTGAAGCCACCGATGGTCAGGGTGCCGACCTGGGTGTTGGCGACGGTGCCGGGGAACGGCCCGGTCGAGACGCCGGGCGGCGAGGTGGGGGGCGCCGCGCGGTAGTTCGTGACCTGGCCGCAAATCTGCTGGCCCTGGCCGGCGCCAATCCCGATCTGCGGGGCCGGCGCGGCGCCGGTCGGCAGGGCGGGGTGCAGCGCCGCGTAGGTCAGCGCGGCCAGCAGCCCGCACGAGGCGCCGAGCGCCGGCGCATTCAAGCGTCGAGACATGGATTCCAACCTCCAGTGTTCGGGCACGAGCGCGGTGCGGCGCGCCGCCGGCCCCGCTCCCTGCCACGAAGCGGGGCGCCTGCCAGCCTCCGGCGCTGCGCCGACTGTCGGGCCGAGTATACCACCCGTGCCGCGCGCGGGGGCGGCGCCGGGCGCCAAGAGGTGGGGGCGGGGGGGGCGCCGCGATGCCAAATCCGCGTGAGCGACGGGCTGAGCGCATGACGGACCGATTGACTCCTCGAGGGGAGTTGGGCTATAACCGAGTGGGTCAACAGCCCCCCTGGGATACACGAGGCAACGCGAGGCAGGCGCTGCCCGGCACTCTGGCTGGCCCCGAACGTCGAAGCGGACGCGGGGACCGGGCCCCGAGAATCCCCCGCACATCGCCGTTCCGACCCGTCTCTTTTCGCCGCCACTTGCGTTCATGCTTGTGAGAGGAATAGCACCGCCGTGGATTCCTCCTCGCCGGACGAGATCGCTCGACTGATCCAACGGGCTCAGGCGGGCGACGCGACGGCATTCGGCGACCTCTACGACACGCACTACGACAAGGTCTATCGCTACCTCTTCTACCATCTCCCGGCCTGGCAACGCGATCAGGCCGAGGACCTGGTGCAGGAGGTATTTCTCAAGGCGATGGACGCCCTGCCGTCGTACACGTTTCGGGGGGTGCCGTTCTCGGCCTGGCTTGTCCGGATCGCGCGCAACCTGCTGATCGACCAGTCGCGTAAGCAGTCGAAACGGGAAGAGGTCCCGATCGACGACCTCGACCTGCCCGACGCGAGCGACCCTGAAGGTATCTACACCTTCAAGGTCGACCGACAGGAGTTGGCACGCGCGCTCGACTCGCTCACGGCGGAACAGCGCGAGGTGATCGTGCTTCGGATCATCGAGGACATGAGCATCGCCGAAACCGCGCAGATCATGGACAAGACAGAGATGGCAATCAAGGCAATGCAAGCGCGCGCGCTCAAGGCACTCAAGCGGGCGCTCGAGCCGGCGGAGGTCAGCGCCGACGCCTCGTGACCGGGTGAGCGATGCCACGTCCTTATATATACAAGCTCAATCTAGAGCGGGTGAGGGGCAACGCGGGTTGAACGGTCGCTACGACAGCATTCTGGCGAGCTGCCTCGAGCAGGTGCGCTCGGGCGAGGCGACGGTCGAGGAGTGCCTCCGGCGCTACCCCGACGTGGCCGAGGACCTCGCGCCAGCGCTCGAGCTCGCGCAAAGGCTGGCCGCGCTACCGCGGCCGCGCATGGCGACCTCCGCCGCGCGGCGCCAGCGCCTCGCCCTCGAATACGAGTTCCGCCGCCGCCAGGCCGAGGCCGCGCGGCAGCGCACCGCCACCCCGCTCGAACACCTCACCGGCCTGCTGCGCGCGCTGCTGCCGCCGGTGCCGCGCCTGGCGCCGCGCCT
>JBHOQZ010000278.1:0-5398 GCA_042408635.1 Chloroflexota bacterium | reverse complement strand
CGGCGCGGGCCTCACGCCAGAGGGCGAGCTTCTCGTCCAGGGGCAAGCGGGCCAGGTCGAGCCCGCGCGCATCGGCCAGGCGCTCCATCTGCTGGAAGCGCGCCCGGAACCGGCCGTTGGCGAGGCGCAGCGCCTCCTCCGGATCGAGCTCCCACGCGCGGGCGAGCCCCGTCAGCGCCAGGAGCGCATCCCCCAGCCGGTGCAGGCGCGCCTCGGGCGGCGCGGCGTCCAGCTCAGCCAGCCTCTCGGCCAGCTTGGCGCGCGCCGCTGCCGCATCGGGGAAGGCGAAGCCGACGGTGGCGGCGCGCTTCTGCTGCTCCTGGGCGGTCGCGAGCGCGGGCAGCGCGGCCGGCAGCTTGGCGAGGAGCGAGGCGGGCTCGGCCGCACCGCCCTTCTCGCGCCGTTTGATCTGTTCCCAGTTGCGCAGAACGTCCTCGGCCCCGCCGACCGTGACGTCACCGAAGACATGTGGGTGGCGGCGGATGAGCTTCGTCGCGATCCCCTCGAGCACGTCCGAGATGTCGAAGGCACCGCGCTCGGCGCCGATCTGCGCGTGCATCACCACGAGCAACAGCACGTCGCCCAGCTCCTCGGCGAGGTGGGTGTCGTCGCCCTCGTCGAGCGCCTGCACTGCCTCGTACGCCTCCTCGACCAGATAGGGTTTGAGCGTGGCGTGCGTCTGCTCCCGATCCCAGGGACAGCCCCCCGGCGCGCGCAGCCGGGCGACGATGTAGCGCAGCCCGGCAAAGCGCGTCACGTCCATCAGGGGCGGCAGCGGCGGCACGTAGAGGCAGGCCAGATGGTCGATGTCGTCGCGGCGGTCGAGCGTGTAGAGGGGGAACGTCTCGGCCCGCTCCCGCCCGGCCACGCCCGCCCAGCTCACCAGCGTGACCCGATGCTCGGCCGGGTAGCGCTCGAGCAGCGCGACCTTGACCACGCCGGCCAGGCGTCGGTTGTAGAGTTGGCAGAGCAGCAGCGGCCGCTCGGGGTCGAACGGCTCGGGCGACAGGTTCGGGAAAGTCGTCGACGGGGCCGTGACCGCCAGCTCCGACGCCGCGCCGGCGGGCGCCGCAGGCTCCGCCACCCCGCCGGGCGCTGCAGGACCACCCGGTACGGTGGGGGACTCGTCGACCAAGGCGGCGTCCACAAGCTGGAGGTTGGCGGCCACCGGATCAAGCTCGAGGAGCGCGCAGACCGGCTCGAGGAAGCTCAGCCCACCCACGATCCGGTAGGGGAGACCCCTGGCGCGCGCGCCCTCGATGATCAGCCGCTCCGTCGCCTCCCCAAACAGTGGGTGGCCGGGCACGGCATAGACCACGCCCTCCGGCCGCGCGCCCAGCGCCAGAACCCGCTCGGCGATGGCGCGATATACCTCGGCGAACGACGGCAGCGCCTCGTAGAGCTCGTCGAAGCTGCGTACCACCGCAGCGGTCGGCAGCGCCTCGGCCCCGGGGTGCTGGCGGGTGCGCAGCCAGACCTCCCCGGCGCTCGCCAACACCTCCCGCGCCGCCAGCGTCAACTGGTCGACCCCACCCGGCCCCAGACCCACCACCGTGATCCTCGCGCCCCCGCCGTCAGCTCGAAACACCGGGCTTGGCTGGTGGCCGGGAGCCGCGACCCTGCCGCGCTGGAGGCCACCGCCACCGCCGGTTCCAGGCGCCGGCGCCCCCGCCACACCCCACCCGGTCGCCTCAGACGCACCGGGTTTGGCCGCCCCGCTCGCCTCCTCCGGCCGGGTCCCCCAGCCCCTGGGTCGGGGCCGGATACCCGCCTGCGGGTGGGCCGACGCGGCGCTCACGCCGGCACCGGGGCCTTGCCCGCGAGGAAGTCGACGAGCTGGAAGATCGCCTTGCTCGCGTCGCTCGGCCCGTTCTGCATGATGAACGGCTGCCCGACGTTCGCCGCCAGCGCAAACTGGGTGCCCCGGCTCGGGATGCGAAAGCGGAGCGGCTGGCCGAGGCTCGCCTCGATGTCCTCGGGGGTAATGCCGACCTCGCTATCGGCCCGGTTGAGCACGAGCTGGAGCTTCTCGCGGGGGTAGCCCAGCGCGCGCGAGAGCTCGAGGAAGCGGACGGTGTTGTGGAGCACGCCGACCTCGGGCGCCGTGATGACCACGATCACGTCGGCGGCGTCCAGGAATGCGAGTGTACGGTCGTCGTAGGAGACGGCGCAGTCGACGACGATGTACTCGAACGAGCGGCGCAGGAAGCTCACCAGGGGCTTGACGTGCTCGGCGCGGATCAGCTCGGCGTGCTCGGGCGAGATCGGGCTGGGCAACACCCGCACGCCGCTCTCGTGGCGCGTCATGACCGAGCGCACATAGTCGGCGTCGGCCTCCCCGATGTGGTCCACGAAATCGATAATCGTGTGGTCGGGCCGCAGGTTGAGCAGCAGGTGCAGGTCGCCGAAAGAGAGGTCGGCGTCGACGAGCGCCACGCGCGCGCCCGTGCGGTGCCGGAGCCCGACAGCCGTGTTGACCGCGATGGTGGTTTTGCCCACACCTCCTTTGGGCGCAAAAAAGGCGATCAGCTTGGGGGAACTCCCCCCGAGGCCGCCGGTGGGCGGGCGCAGGGGCCCGGTCGGCGCCCCGGTGCCGCCCAGCGAGGCGGTCGAACGGGCGCGGGCGGCGCGCTCGGTCTCCAGGCGCGTGCAAACCGTGCGGATCGAGGTCACGAGCTGCTCGGTGGTGAAGGGCATGACGAGGTAGAAGCGGGCACCCGCCTGCATGCAGCGGCGGAGGAACTCGGGGTTCTCGTTCGTCGAGATCACGATCACCGCGGGCGCCTTCGGCCGGGTAGCAATCTCGAAGATCAGCTTCGTGCTCTCTACATCCGGCAGCTCGCTGGCGAGCAGGACGATCTGCGGGTTGGTTTCGCTGATCTTGCGCCGCGCCTCCTCACCCGAGGCCGCGGTTCCCACGAGGTGGATGTCGCTCTCGAACGCGAGCAGGGTGGCAACGAACTTGGCGGTGTCGGCATACGGGTGCACTAACAAGACGTTGATCTGCCCCGGCGTCGTCATATCGTCGTGCCCAGCTTTCCCGCGCATTGCGTATAGTTGTCATTCCCATTATAGAGCCGCAAACCGATCCGCGACAATGCTCTCTGCGCCCGTGGTTCGCCCTCCTTTCGGCTGAGGTACACCGGTCCACGCGGCCACGCTGCCCGCCGCGCTCCACGGCGCTGCCGCGCGGCGAGCCCGCCCACGGTCGATCCGGCTGGCGGCTCCCGGCCCGCTTCCGCGCACGGGCTCAGCCTCGACCGGGCGGCCGGCAGGCGGCACCCGGAGACGACGCGAACCCGCCCGGGCACGCGGCCTGGCCCTTGCCGCCCGATCACGTATACTTATACGGGAGCGATGGTACGCCGGACCCCCGACGCCGCCCGAAGCTGCCGCCCGGCGGCGAGCCGGGTCGCCGGGTGCGCACCGGTCCTCCCTTCGCCGTCCCCACCCGTCGGCGCAATCGCTCACCCCCGGCTGCTCCCTAGCTTGCGCGATGTCGTGATGCCATGAAGCACCTGGGCCGCCTGCTGACGTATCTGAAGGCCCACTGGCCCCTCGTCGCCCTAACGCTAGCCGCACTCGGCGCGGGCACCGGGCTCAACTTGCTGATCCCGATCATCGTTCGCGACGCCGTCGACCGTGGCATCGGCGGGGGCGACGACGGCATCGTGGCGCTCGACGCGCTCCTCATCCTCGGGGTGGCGGCGCTGCGCTGGCTCTGCGGCTTCACCTGGCGCTACTCGGCCGAGTGGACCGCCCAGCGCGTCACCTACCGCATCCGCAACCAGCTCTATCAGCACCTCCAGGCGCTCCATTTCCGCTTCTACGACCGCGCCCAGTCGGGCCAGCTCATCGCCCGCTGCACCTCCGACGTCGAGGCGATCCGCCACTTCTTCGGGATGGGCATTGTCCAGCTCGTCCAGACCGCTGGCATGGCCGCCGCCACGCTCGTCGTGCTGTTCGGGCTCGACCTGCCGCTCGCGCTCGCCTCGATGTGGACCGTCCCCGTGCTGGCGGCGGCCGTGATCCGCTACGCCGACCGCGTCCGGCGCGTCTACGCGCAGGTGCAGCGCGATTACGCCGAGGTGACGACCGACGCCCAGGAGAACCTGGCCGGCATCCGCGTCGTGCGCGCCTTCTCGGCGCAGGACCGCGAGAGCGAGCGGTTCGCGCGCGACAACACGGCGCTGGTCGCCTCGAACCTCCAGGCGGCGCGCCTTTGGGCGTTCAACTTCCCGCTGTTCACCTTCATCGCCACGCTGGGCACCGTCGCGATCCTGCTCTACGGCGGCAACCAGGTGATCGCGGGCGAGGTCTCCCCGGGCACCTTCATCGCCTTCAACACCTACCTCGCCATGCTGCTGCCGCTCGTGCGCAACCTCGGCTGGCTGACCAACATCGCCACGCGCGCCCTCGCCTCGGGCGAGCGCATCTTCGAGGTGCTCGATACGCGCCCGCAGATCGTCAACTGCCCCGACGCCCGGCCGCTTGGACACGTGCGCGGCGACATCCGTTTCGAGGGGGTCGGCTTCCGCTACGAGGAGGACGACGGCCAGCACGTGCTGCACGACATCTGGTTCCACATCCGGTCTGGGGAGACGGCGGCGTTCATCGGCACGACCGGCTCGGGCAAGAGCTCGATCATGAACCTGCTGCCCCGCTTCTACGACGTCGCCCACGGCCGCATCCTGATCGACGGCCACGACGTGCGCGACGTCACCCTCGATTCGCTGCGCGGCGCGATCGCCATCGTGCCGCAGGAGACGTTCCTCTTCTCGACCACGCTCGCCGAGAACATCGCCTACGCCCGGCCGGAGGCGACCGCTGAGGAGATCGAACGCGCGGCCCGCATCGCGGGAGCGCACGAGTTCATCAGCCGCCTGCCCGAGGGATACGCCACGCTGGTTGGCGAACGGGGGATCACCCTCTCGGGCGGCCAGAAGCAGCGGATCGCCATCGCCCGGGCGGTGCTGGCCGACCCGGCGATCATCATCTTCGACGACTCGACCTCGAGCGTCGACACCGAGACGGAGGAGCAGATCCAGCGGGCGCTGCGCGAGGTGGCCCGCGACCGCACAACGATCATCATCGGCCAGCGCGTTTCGAGCGTGATGCACGCGGACCAGATCTTCGTGATGGACCGCGGCCGCATCGTCGAGCGCGGCACGCACGCCGACCTGCTGGCCGGGGGGAGGCTCTACGCCGAGATCGTGCGCCTCCAGGCGCCCGAGGCCGAGCCGCTGCCCACCCTCCCGGCCGACCTGGCCGACGCCGCGCCGGCCGCCCCGGTGGGGGACGATTAGATGCGGGTCGCGCATGCGCACCTCAACCCCGACGACGTACTGGCGAAGGGCTACGACCACGGCGTCATGCTGCGGCTGCTCGGGTTCCTGCG